>JAEZAM010000086.1 GCA_023430465.1 Bacteroidota bacterium
GTCCCCGTCATCCTTCCTCATCAAACTCCTCTTCCGCATCCCTTGGACCGAGATTCATCATACTACCGATGAGGTCTTTGAATTCCACGCGGGACTCAAAAATCTTCTTGCTGATCAGCGAGTAGGAAGCCAGGCCATGCAGGACAAACTCCATCAGTAAGGCCGTTTGTTCTTCATTTGCATTGGCAAAGTACTTTTTCACCAAAGCATGTAGTCCGTCAACCTGGTAAAGCTGCATGATCTTTTCCTTATCGGTTGTATTGAAGGCTACATTCAGATGGTTGCCCTTGTCGAACCAGGCCGTAATGGCACGGTAGGGGTTCTCGTCGGGGCGCTCCGCCTGGGAAGCTTTACCGGTATTGCGGCGTTTTTTTAATGTCTCCGGGTTGGGGAAATACTGGACAAACTGGGTGCGAATGGCCTTGTCGACCAGGTTCATGGCGACCTGGTAAGGGCCTTCCTGCTCTCCTTCGTACACGAGTTCGACCTTGCCGGTAATAGATGGTATGATCCCTCCCAGGTCACCGATCCAGACCTGTGTCTCCTTTTCGCCATTGATGATGGCGCGTCTCTCGGCAGCGCTGACTGCATTTTCAAAGGCAGAAATGGTGAGACGGGCACTCACGCCGCTTTTTTTATCGACAAATTCGCTGCCCCTTGCTTCAAACGCGATCTGCTCAATGAGTCGTTTGACAAGGTCGCTGACGTTGACCAGTTTTTTCTGTGCCGGGCTGATCGCCGCTTCCTGTTCGGTGATCTCGAGAGCCTGCTCCAGTGTGCGGGGATAGTGGGTGAGGATCTGGCTCTGGATCCGGTCTTTTAGTGGCGTCACGATCGACCCGCGGTTGGTATAATCTTCCGGGTTGGCCGTGAACACAAAAAGGATGTCCAGGGGCAGGCGAAGTTTGAACCCGCGGATCTGGATATCGCCTTCTTCAAGAATATTGAACAGAGCCACCTGGATCCGCGCCTGGAGATCCGGCAGTTCATTTATAACAAAAATGCCTCGGTTCGACCGGGGTATGATCCCATAATGAATGACCCGGTCGTCAGCAAAACTCAGCTTCAGGTTTGCCGCTTTTATCGGGTCGATGTCGCCAATCAGATCGGCAACACTCACGTCGGGGGTGGCCAGTTTTTCACCATACCGCTGTGAACGGTGCATCCAGGCGATGGGGGTATCATCTCCCTTTTCGGCAATCAGGTCAATGGCAAATCGAGTGATCGGTTCCAGCGGGTCGTCGTTGATATCGCTCCCGGGAATGACGGGGATGTACTCATCCAGGAGCTCCACCATCTGGCGGGCCATCCGGGTTTTTGCCTGCCCGCGTAACCCGAGAAAAAGGATGTTATGCTGGGAGAGAAGGGCACGTTCTACATCAGGGATGACGGTCTCTTCATATCCCACTATGCCGGGGAAACTGTTCTCCTGATCCCGGAGGCGGGAGAGGAGGTTTTCCCTGATCTCCTGCCGGATCGATCTGTGCTTATAACCTGATTTTTTCAGTTCTCCGAGGGTCTTGATGCTGGTTTTGTTCATAAAATCGTGCTATTTAAAATTTTGATGGAGTTTAGCTTTGTAACTAAATAAAAATGAGTAAATTAAAATGAAAAAGTGCTGTTATTAGATCGTGTTTTTGCTAAAATCGGTTTTGGTCTTGTTAACTAATTCTATGAAAATAAGTTGTGGCTGTTATTTTGAATTTTACTTTTTATTTTAAGCACGCGAAATGATACTATTTCGCGGGCTGCCAATCTGTCAAAATACCGTTTTCCGGCGCCCGCTTTCAAAATCCCTGAAGATGAAAGCACCCAGTTTGTCCAGGCTCGCGAAAAAGGCTTTTCCATTATTTGTCTCGGTAAATTCCTGCACGAATTTTTGCAGGTAGGGGTCGGTCGCGATCATGAAAGTCGTGATCGGGATCTTCAATTTTTTGCACTGGGCTGCCAGGTTCATGCATCGGTTTACCACCTTCCGGTCAAGCCCAAAACTGTTCTTGTAATACCGCTTCCCTATCTTGAGGCAGGTCGGTTTTCCGTCGGTGATCATGAACACCTGTTTGTTCGGATTTTTCCTCCGGCGTAAAATATCCATGGCCAGTTCCAGACCGGCGACCGTATTTGTATGGTAGGGCCCTACCTGGAGATAGGGCAGGTCTTTGACCTCGATCGGCCAGGCGTCGTTTCCGAAAACCACGATGTCGAGGGTGTCTTTTGGGTACTTTGTTTTGATGAGTTCGCTGAGCGCCATCGCCACTTTTTTGGCCGGGGTGATCCGGTCCTCCCCATACAGGATCATGGAGTGCGAAATGTCTATCATCAAAACGGTGGATGTCTGGGCTTTGAAATCCGTCTCGCGGATCGAAAGGTCATCCTCCTGCATCCGGAAACTTTCCACCCCGTGATTGATCTGGGCATTCCGGATGGACTCGGTGAAGTCGATCTGCTCCAGCATGTCGCCGAACTGGAACTGTCTCGTTTCGGGATTGAGTTCATCGCCCTGGCCGGGCTTAAAGCTATGGTGATCGCCTTTTTTTGTTTTCTTCAGTTTCCCAAAGATTTCCTCCAGGCTTTTTTTCCTGATTCCCTGCTCTGTCTTGGGGGTTATTTTGATCTCACCACGCTGGTTGTCCTCCGTGATGTATCCTTTTTCCTTCAGCTCATCCAGGAAATCGCCCATACCATATTCGCCGTCGGTGAGTTCGTATTTATTGTTCAGTTCATTTAACCACTGAAGCGCTTCGGAAACATCACCGCTGGTGTAAGTGAGGAGTTGCATGAACAGGTCCAGGAGCTGGTCGAACCGGCTCTTGCCATCTTCATTAGGGTCGAATCGCGTGAAATGATATCCTCTCATGATCGAACGTATTTAGAAATTGAGAAAATAAAGCTGCAATGCAGGGAGCCTGGTCGGGAAATGGAAATGCCGGTAGTGAAGGTAAATTACGATTTCTCCCGTCCGCCTGCTCCAGATTTTAACAACAACGGAGCGACACTCTGGTTCACGAAAAAGCCCCCACGGCGACGTGGGGGCTTGAAAATTATCTAAAACTGTTATTTATCGGGCTCCGGAATCCCGGCGCTGGTTGTCGATGGTTCGTCCACCTTCTACCGGTGCAGCCGGTGCGGGAGCCTTCTTTTCATAGCGTTCTTCGAGGGCACCCAGGAGGCGGTAGAAATATTCATTTCGCGCCGCTTCGCCGTCTCCACCGTCGAATCCGGTGAAGAGTGCCTGCTTGTTGTCGCGCATATATTCATAATATTTCCGCTGCTCTTCAAAGTCTTTT
Organism: Bacteroidota bacterium; assembly: GCA_023430465.1. GTDB lineage: Bacteria > Bacteroidota > Bacteroidia > Chitinophagales > Chitinophagaceae > JAEZAM01. The sequence goes on from JAEZAM010000086.1 coordinate 3,288, forward strand.
TTCAGCGCTGCTTTCACCTTGCCGGCGAGATTGGTATCACCAGCTTTATAAGCTGCCTCGAGATAGGCGAGACCATTAATATTATGCGCATTGTCGCGGCTGGTCATCGCATAAGGCAACGTCTCGACGGGTATCAGGGATTCAGCACGTGCCATCAGCTTTTGTGCTCCGTCCTTGTCACCTGCGTCGGCCAGGTTACCTGCGCCTTCGGCAAATGTGTTACGGATATTGAGGGCGTGGCGGCGATTCTCCTCGTCAAGGTAAACCCCCTTGCGGCTGTCGAAGACGAACTTGTTCAGCAGGTTATTCTTGATAACGGGGAGGTTATTATCCTTCTGGAAAATGTTCACCAGCCAGGATGTATCCTGCGAAGAGTTCATCACTGGTACCAGGCGATAGGCCATACCATCTTTGCGCAGATAGTTGCCAAATCCAAGTGAGTTGTACGGTGAGGTAAAGTATATCGGCCGTTTCCAGTTGTTCGCTGCAATGATGTTCAGGATCATCAGGTCGTTCCGCATCAGGCCCTGGTCGAGTGTGGGCTTCGGAATCTCGAACAGCAGGGGAGAAAGGACGGTATCATTTGCGTTGACTGTTCCGTTTGCCTTCACTGCAGCGATATCTACGGGAATGCTGATTCTTGATACAGGGAAATTGGAAGGACCTACATCACGACCGGTCTCTGGATCCAGCGTCTGCCTGCCGAGATTTGCTTTCATCACTTCCATGATGTCGTAGAACTTCGACTGATCCGCATTTTGGGCGGGACGATAACGCATGAACTCACGGTTGTGACCTTCTATTTGTTCTGGCGTCCAGATCACATCTACAGCCTGGGTGGTGTTCACATTATTCCGTAGCTGGTTAATGTACCAGTCGATCCCCAGCAGGCTGTTGTTGATGATCCGGATGTCAGGCCGCACATTTTCCACTTCCTGTGCATACCATAGCGGGTAGGTGTCGTTGTCGCCGAAGGTGAAAATGATTGCGTTTGGAGCACAACTTTCAAGATAGTTGCGGGCGAGATCGGGTGCGAGGGTCTTGCCGCTGCGGTCATGATCATCCCAAACCTGCTGGGCCATGATCACGGGTACGATAGCGCAGACAATAGCCGAGGCTATGGCCAGGTTCCGAAAATTTTTGCCGCCGGAGGAGATGGTGCGCAACAGCATTGTCAGCGCGATGGTTACAATCGCAAACAGTGCGGTGACGAGGAGGCAGGTCAGGACGATGCTGCCGAAGTCGCCACGGAGCGAACTCATCAGCATGATGATGAAGGTCAGCCCCGATCCATAAAGGAGCACGTTCTGGAAAGTAACCTTATCGGCATGTTCACGGGCGAGCCTCACAAAGGCTACCACGGAAAGTCCTATCCAGATGGCGAAGGCAAAGAATGAACCTACGTACGCGTAGTCACGTTCCCTTGGCTGATTACCTGGTTGATTGAGGTACAGCACAACCGCGACGCCTGTGAAGAAGAACAGGAGGAAGCTGACGATCCAGTCTTTCCTGTTCTTGAAATATTGATACACACAACCCAGGATTCCAAGAATGAAAGGAAGCATGAAAAGGGAGTTGTGGGCGCGGTTGGTGCGCAGTGATTCGGGCATCATGCTCTGGTCACCCAGGCGGATGTTATCGATGGGGCCGATGCCACTGATCCAGTTGCCGTCGCGGGCATTACCGAAACCCTGGATATCGTTTTGTTTCCCGGCAAAATTCCACATGAAATATCGCCAGTACATGTGACTTAGCTGGTAGGTGAAGAACCATTCGAAATTATCGCCGAAGGTCGGGGCATCATATTGACCGGTCTGCTGGTTCTGGCCGATCCCCAGCCATTGCGCATAGAAGGTGGCGTGGCCCTGGTCATTGCTGGAGTCCCAGACACGGGGGAATAACTGTTTTTCAGAAGCGGGGTAGCTGTATTCCTTAGCGCGGCCGATAGGGATATAGTTGTTTTCACCTTTCACGTATTTCATTTCACCTTCAACAACATCATCGGGGCGCGCAGCGAAATGAGGTCCGTATACAATAGGTGCGGAGCCATACTGTTCGCGGCTGAGATAATAAACGAGGTTGATCGGGTTGTCAACATTGTTCATGTCGATGACCGGGTTGGCGTTGGAGCGGATCATGGCTGTGAAGTAGACAAAATAGCCGAGCATCATGAACGCGTAGCACCAGAGCGTTAGTTTAAGTACACGTAAAGCGGCAGCTTTGAGAAAATATCCTGCAATACCGGCAACAATAGCTACCAGCAGGAATTTGCCAAACATAGATCCGCCGGAGCTGCCCGGTACCATAAAGAAAGGTAGCAGGGAAAGGCCGAGGAACAGCAGGAAGAATATCAGGATTTTTGTGCGGCTGAAATTCCTTTCGTTGAACAACAGGGCCCAGGCGATCACTGCAGCCAGCGCGATGAAATAGATGGCGAAGCCGGAGAAGAATGGCAGGTTAAATGAGTTTACAAAGAAGATATCAAAAAGGCCTGCAGCCTTCATGGAGTATTGAATACCCACTACCTGCACGAGCCCGGTAATGACGCAACTGATGATAAAAGCGGTGATGGCGCCTTTGGTGGTGGGTGTATAGCGACGATAGTAATAGATCATTACGATCGCCGGGATTGTAAGGAGGTTAAGCAGGTGAACACCGATAGAAAGACCCATCAGGAAGAAGAGCAGCACGATCCAGCGGTCGGTACGTGCGCGGGCGAAAGGATCCACGCCGGCATGCTCGTCAGCGTGCTCCCATTTGAGCATGACCCAGAACACGATGGCGGTGAAGAAGGATGACAGTGCGTACACTTCCCCTTCGACGGCGCTGTACCAGAAAGAATCGCTGAACGTATAGGCAAAAGCACCCACTACGCCGGCAGCCATGGTAGTGAAAAGTGGCGCGCCGCGCAGGTCTTCAGTAGAGGCGGCGAACATTTTCCGGGCGAAATGCGTGATGGACCAAAAGAGGAATAAGATAGTAGCGGCACTGGCGAGGGCGCTCATGAAATTGACGGCCGCGCCGATGGTGGCGGGATTATCGCCAAAGAGTACGATGAAGAAACGGCCAAGGAGGACAAAGAGTGGAGCGCCGGGCGGATGCGGTAACTGGACTTTCGCAGCGCTGGCAATAAATTCACCTGTATCCCAGAGGCTTCCACGAGCCTCGCGGGTCATGACATAAGTGATAAGCGCGATAAGAAAAACGGCCCATCCGGTGAGATTATTGACTTTCTTAAAGTTCATAAACAGGGTTTATTTTGAAGGAAAGCAAAAATAGGGGAATAAAGGTTAAAACAGGGTGAAGACAGGGGGAGGGGAAGGCGGGCTTGCTGACGGGTGGAATGTTTGATCCGGGCGGTGGAGCAGCGTTATAAATTTTGGACGGAGGATGTTGTTTGGACAGGGTATTTAGGGTGTTTACAACTTGCAGCAGCGGTCTAAACCTCGCAAAATCGAAAGTTGTCAACCTTTAAAAGGTTGACAACCTTTAGCTCCTCGCTACCGGAAGTTTGTTGCGGCACCACCCGCTCCGTGAACAATTTAAAGTTTCGAAGGCGGAAAGTTGCGGTGTTTACAACTTGCAGCAGCGGTCTAAACCCCGCAAAATCGAAAGTTGTCAACCTTTTAAAGGTTGACAACCTTTAGCTCCTCGCTACAGGAAGTTCGTTGCGACACCACTCTCCCCATGAACCAATGTAAAGTTTCGGAAGCGGAAGCCCTGCGTAGTCCATGGCCAGTATACTGTGACAGGCCGTGACGCCGGAGCCACAGTGGATCATCACCTTTTCCGCCGGCTGGCTCAATGCCTCAAGATATTTATTTCGCAGATCCGAGGGCTCGCGAAATTTACCCTCGCCGTCGAGATTATCAACAAACGGGATATTCACCGCACCCGGAATATGACCAGCAACTGGATCGATCGGTTCGGTATTGCCTTTGTAGCGTTCACTGACGCGGACATCTACGATCATTCCATCTCCGGATTCGGAAGCGGCTTTCACCACCTGCAGATCAGCGAGGGGCAATTGCCATTCTTCAACCGTTGGGTAGGTCCTTGCTTCGCGCGGGACGGGCTCTCCCTCCACAACATCCAACCCCTCACGCACTGCCGCCTGCAGTCCACCGTTCAACACCTGTACGCGTTCATGCCCCACCGCACGCAACATCCACCAAAATCGTGCAGCGGCGTTCGAACCGGATTTATCATCATATATTATTACATGGCTATCTCTTCCTATTCCTATCCGGCCGAGTTCTGCTGTAAAAACAGAAGGCTGTGGCAAAGGATGGCGCCCACCTTTCGATGCATCATCGGTATGTTCCGCAAGCTGAGTTTCCAAATCAATGAATATTGCGCCCGGCAAATGTCCTTTTATATATTGTTGCCGAGCTTCCTTGCCGGCACGCGCATCTACCAGGATAACATCAGTACGGTCAATGATCGTGGCAAGGTCTTTTGCCTCAATGATAGGAGAAATAGTTTCCATGTCGTTTGTTTAACCGTCGCAAGTTACTCAACGAACCGAAGTCATTGCTATCCTCTTTTCAGAACCTGTTTGCAACGCAGGAATTTTATTTACGAAAGGAAGGGGCCATCCTTTACGGGTTTTTCCTGAACTCAAACAACTCACCTTTATCTGTCCACCCGAGCACTGTTGCGTTTCCGCCGATCATTACAGTGGCTGTATACCGTATAACGGGTGTTCCTGCCCCAAAAGCCACTGCTGTCCAGGTATCATTTGCAGGATTGTATTCCCATACCTTATTACCGGTTACAAAATATCCGCGGTTGCCTGACACGAAGGATGGGGTTTTGGGCGACTGGATTTCCTCCGGCAGACTCGCGATCGGCGTGAATGTGTTTCCGCCGCTGTATTTCATGAAATGGATACGCTGTCCGCCGGCCGTCAGCAATGCCCTGCCGATATAGGCCTCATTGCCAATGACGAAAGCACTGGCGGAAGTTAGTTCGCGTATGTTTGTTTGTACCGCTTCTGTCCACGAGCCGTTACCAGCCGGGTCAAACCTGTACAACGTTTTATTTGTTCCGCCGAAACCTGCAAAGACCTGGTTGTTCAACACAAATGAAAGGGCACCTGAAGTAGCAACCGGATGATCCGTCATACGGAGGGAAGTATTCGTTTCCGGGTTATATTCCCACCAACTATTGCGGGCAGCAGGCGCAAGGCCCGTGCCGATAAAAACCTTATCGTTATGTACAACCGCCGTAGCGTGCTGTAATTGGGCAGGTACCATATCCGCCGGCGGTGTATTTCCCAGAACCCATTGCCTGTTACCTGCAGCAGGATCCAATATCATATAGTCAGCCTGCGCCTGGTTGCTGCTGATCTTCGTAAAACCCCAGTATATTTTGTTCTTATAGACAAAAGACGTTGCGCCGGAAAAGATAGCTGCCGGGGCGGCATTCACCGGGATACTTATCCACTGAGCGGTAGCAACCGGTGCAGTGACAACGAAATCAGCGGCTGACTGCAATGTCACATTTCCCGAAATAACCTCTATGCGATACCCGCCTGGCTGCAAAGCCGGGACAGTGATCTGGATCTCCGTCGCTGTGACGGAAGAAATGGTAGCCGCCACACCATTCAGGATTACCTGGCTGTTGTTGGCAAACCCATTACCATTAATTGTCACGACCGTACCAGCCGGGCCGGTCTTCGGATTGAAATCAGTAATAGCTGCAGCAGGAGCATCGACTACAAAATCTGCCGGTGACAACGCCGTATTTGTTTGAACGCGCAGCGTTATTTTACCGGTGATGGCATCCGCCGGGACCACTACTGATAAACTGGTGGCAGAGGCTACACTCACGGTAGCGTCCGACTGACTACCGGCGAACCTTACTTTATTTGTGGCAGCAGTAGTGCTAAAGTTGACGCCTGTAATAACAACAGTCGAACCCGCGGAACCATGACCCGGATTCACCGCATCAATACGAAGAGTGGCAGCGGGTGAGCCAGGATCAACGGGATCGTTTTTCGAACAAGCAGCTAATAACACCAGGAGGAGCGCGAAAGCGGAGTCTAATTTCATCACAACTTTTTTAAATGAAAACTTTGTTACTGTCTATGGCAGTCAGCGTTGTGATGTGCGGTCACCAAATCTAATTTGATTCGTCGAGAGGACGCAGGAGGAACCGTTTAAATGAATGGATCATTCAATGAATTGCGCCACATGGCGGATGGGTTGCGGGAAAAGTGAAATCAGGAATTCCTCGCGGAGATATGGGTGTTGATGCGGTTGACAAGATGATTGATGTCAAACGGCTTGTCCATAAACTCGTCGGCCAGCGATTCACGAACACTTGACTGTGTAATATTTCCGGCAGAGTAGAGGATAACTGGTATGTCAGAATACACGTCACTATTCTTGAGCTGATGACAGAGCTTGCGGCCATCGCATTCGCCAAGGTAGATGTCCATAAGGACGATATCCGGCCTTGAACTTTCCATATAGCTTGGGAACTCCAGGCATTTTTCCAAAGGCGTTACGTCCATATCGTACGATGCGAGGACCAAAGAAACCATTTCAAGCAGATCCTTATCATCATCAACAACTAAAACTTTTGTCATTTGCGGAATGGTTTATGGTATCTATGCAATGCGCTGGCTAATTTAAGGGAAAATTCCTAAGCCTCGTAATTCAAAATATGCCAGGGAAAGATTTCATTTTAACTATATTGCGTTGCCGGTTGTATCGCGGGCCTTTTCACCGGCAGCTATTTTCATTTTCAGTTCATTCAAATTTCACGTATGTATCAAGATGACCTGGATCAGAAGAATGCATTGCTCGCGGCGATCATCGAATCATCTGATGACGCGATAATTGGTAAGGACCTGAATAGTGTGATCACAAGCTGGAACAGATCGGCCGAACGGATGTTTGGTTATTCAGCCGGTGAGGTGATCGGTAAAACTATTTACCTGCTCATACCCGATCACCTACACCACGAAGAGGAAATGATCATCGGGAAGCTCCGGCGGGGCCGGCGCATTGAGCATTACGAAACAGTGCGCCGCCGGAAGGACGGGACTCAGCTTCATATCTCCATCACTGTTTCACCCATAAAAAATGCAGAAGGTGTGGTTGTTGGCGCATCGAAGATCGCGCGTGACATCACCCGGCAAAAGCAAGATACCGAGCTCATCAGGCAGTATACTCAACGCCTGGAGATCATCAATAGCGTCAGTAAAACGATCTCCGCGCAACTGAACGTTGGTGAGATCCTCCAAACGGTAACTGATGCCACCACCCAACTCAGCGGTGCGGGCTTTGGCGCATTCTTTTATAATAAAACAGATGCGCAGGGCGACAGCTATACCTTATATACATTATCGGGTGCACCCCGGGAGGCTTTCGAAAAATTTGGAATGCCGCGGAATACACAGTTGTTCAAAGTCACGTTCGAAGGCGAGGGGGTCGTGCGTTCAGATGACATTACGCAGGATGAGCGATACGGGCAAAATGCCCCGAATTTCGGTATGCCGGAGGGGCATCTGCCAGTGAAAAGCTACCTGGCAGTGCCAGTTAAGTCGCAGGCGGGGACAGTCATCGGCGGCTTGTTTTTCGGGCATTCAGAACCCGCCATGTTCCGTGAAGAACATGAGCACATCGTAGCGGCCATTGCATCACAGGCCGCAATTGCACTGGACAATGCGAAGTTGTACGAGGAAATAAAATCACTGAATAACAAGAAGGACGAGTTCATCGCCTTTGCCAGCCACGAATTAAAGACACCCCTCACAACGATCAGCGGCTATATGCAACTCGCCCGGCGAAAAGGAGAGCTCTCCGCGGCAGCAGCGGAGAAAGTTGAGCGACAGGTCAACCGGCTGAATGTGATCATCAGCGATCTACTGGATCTTTCGCGTATCCAGGCAGGAAAGTTGCAAATGAACTTCCAGCGTCATGGACTTTATGCACTGTTGAACGACAGTATTGAAGCGGTCGACTTCAGTAAACACAAGCTGGTACTGGAACAGCCACCTGAGGATATGCCTGTAACTGTAGACGGCCAGAAGCTCGTTCAGGTGCTCATTAATCTATATTCGAACGCCATCAAATATTCTGAGCCGGGCACGCAGATCCGAATCTCTGCCATGCGCTTTGCGGACCAGGTCCGTATCAGCGTGTCCGATGAGGGCATGGGAATCAGCGCAGCAGACCTTGATAAGATTTTCAATCAATTCTATCGCGTCTCCACTTCCAGCGGTACAGCTACCGGACTTGGGCTCGGGCTGTTCATTTCCAAAGAGATCATGGAAATTCATCTGGGAAAGATCTGGGCAGAAAGCGAGGTGGGAAAAGGTTCAACTTTTCACCTGACGTTCCCGATCAACCGGATGATCAGTCAATAAAAGCGTTCCCCGCATCATCCGTCTTCTAAAGATTTTAACAACTCGGATTTGGAACGTACGTTTTTTATCGTACCTTCATTTTATGAAAGGAAAAAAAGACACCCCGGACGACGCCGTACCTACCCGTGCAGAGATGGATGTGCTGCAGGTACTCTGGTCGCACGGGCCTTCGACAGTCAGATTTGTGCATGATTTGCTCAATACAAAGAAGGAGGCGGTGCAATATACTTCCACTCTCAAGCTGATGCAGGTGATGACAGAAAAAGGAATGCTGTCACGGGATGAGTCGAGCATGAAACATGTATACAGTGCAGTGTTGGAAGAGGAGAAGACCAAAGGAACTATGCTTGGAAAATTCCTTGACTCGATGTATAATGGATCGGTGAGCAATCTTGTTATGGCACTGGTCGATAATGAAAAAACATCGAAGAAGGAGATGCAACTATTGAAAGAACTGGCCGCCAAACTTGGCAATAAAAAATAAGCCCCAGAAACCAGTAAGATGAACCTGTTCGAACACATCCTTCGCAGTATAACCTGGACCCTTGTCCATTCCATATGGATCGGGTTGCCGGTGGCGCTGGCAGCCGGTTTGGTGATTTTGTTTACAAAAAACAGATCCGCGGCTGTTCGTTACTCCCTGTTATGTTTGTTGTTCTTTGCCTTGTCTGGCGCGACGCTGCTCACGTTTGTTCTTGAATTGAACTTCGAAGGCAAAGGCGCCGGCAGTGCGATCTATAGCAGTGGAATCATCTTGTTCGAATATGCCGTAAGCCTTCAGCCTGCAACGATTGCTGCAAATTTCATCAATCAACATTCAGTGTGGATCGTAGGTGTATGGAGTATTGTAATGATGCTGCGGTTAGCAAGGTTACTGCTTGATGCGGTCTATGTTAACAGGCTTCGATCAAGATTGATCTATCAGTCAGAAAATAACTGGCAACTAACTATCCAGGAACTGTCAGCTACGCTGGGAATAAAAAAGAAAGTTCGGTTGTTTGAATCAGCCATGACGAAGATACCTGTGATGATTGGTCATGCCAGGCCGTTGATCCTGGTACCCGTTGGCCTGTTGACACAACTTTCGCCAGCTCAGGCAGAAGCGGTGTTGTTACATGAACTGGCACATATCCGTCGCCACGACTACATGGTAAATTATTTACAACGGATAGCCGGACTGTTTCTATTTTTCAATCCTGCTTATTTATGGCTGTCTGCGCGCCTGCGCAGAGAGCGCGAAAATTGTTGCGATGATATGGCGATCGCCGTCACAAATGATAAGGTTGGATATGTGGAAGCGTTGGTGAACTTTCGCGAAAGGACCCTCAGCCCCGGACAATATGCGCTTGGTTTATTTGGTAAAAGAAAACCGCTGTTGCAACGTGTGAAGCGACTGGTATATGGTAAAAATGAAGGGTTGTCTTTAGGCGATGCTATTTTTTTCATTGCAGGGATTGGTTTTCTTGTACTCACATTTTCTGGAAGTGCAGGATCATTTCTCGCGTCGGGAAATGAGAGCAACCAAATCGCTGAATTCGTTGCACCTGCTCAGTCTCCCGCTACAGAAGTCGCAGCTAAGGCAGAACAGAAACAACGCACCGTACGCCGTACCATGCGGCGGATAAGGCCTACAGTGATCCCGGACGATCGCACGGCTTCTGCGCCAGCGAGCATCCCGACTGCAGATGAGCAAAAGCCAGCCGATATGCCGGCGCAATCGTCTCCGATGGAGGGGAGGGAGCCGCAGAGAAACGAAGAACGGGATCATATCCTGGAGCAGCGCAGGCTGGCAGAGGTCCATCGGCAACGAGCGGCGGAAAGCAGGAAGGCGAATGAGGAACGATTGCATCAGGCACAACGTGATCGTATTGCCGCTGGCATTGAGAAGTCGAAGGCCGCAAGTTATCGGCAGCATGCAGTATTGCAGGCACAGCGGTCCAGGCTCGCCGGGGAAGATATGGAGCTTCGACGGCTGAGGGAGATAAACCTGCAACCCAGGAGATAACTTAACTACTTATACCATTGCTATTGGCCTGATGAGGACAGAACGCGCGCTTGTCTGACATGGCCGTTACCCGGCATTATTTATTTGAATGGCAAAACTTGCAGCAATGCGGGCCGGGATCGTTTTGCCTTCACTTTAAAATCAAAAACATGAAATCATTTCCATTTGTAAAAAGCCTGTTGGCGTTATGTTTTGCTGTAATCGCCTGCCAGGCTATTCAGGCACAGGATGAGAACCGGTCAGCTCTCCGCCGGCAACTTGAGTCATTGAACGTGTCTACTGATACGGATAACGGCATAGAGGAGACAACGATACGATACAAGAAGGATGGCCATCGATATCGCATATTGATGACGGGGAAAAAGATCAGGGATTTTTATCTGGATGACCGCAAGTTGGATGCGACAGAGTATGCCCGGTATGAAGCAGAAGTGAAGGAAATTCTGGATCAGATCGAGGCGGATCGACAGCAGGCGCAAAAACACCGGCAAGAGGCGGAGCAACATCGGCTGAAGGCCCAGTCCACCCGGCAGCACGCAATCGCAAACCGCGAAACATCGATGCGTGATCGTGAAGCGGTGGGAAAGTCTAAGAAGGAGGCTGATGCAGCACGAATCAGCGTCGAGAAGGACAAGCAGGCCGCACAGCATGCTCGTGAACGCGCGGAACTCGATCGGCAAAGGGCGGCGATCGGCCGCAAGAAGGCAGAGGCAGACAGACAGGCGTACGAGGCGTTGCTGAACGAGATGATAACCGATAAGCTGGTCGAGAGTAAAAATGACCTGCAAAGTTTTACGCTGGACAAAGATGGCCTCATGGTTAATGGGAAAATGCAATCGTCGGAAATCTCCGGCAGATATAAGGCGAAATATCTTGTAGATCAGCGGGTGCGTATGCAATATAAAAAAGATGGCCAGCGCGGCAGTATGTCCATTGATTAAAAGCACGACCAACATATCAAAGCCCGGGCTTGCACCCGGGCTTTTGCGTTGCTAGAAGATCATCTGCACCATATGAAAATGACAAATCTGCTATGGTTGGCGATGCGCGCGCCGTGGGAGATTTGTGATACGCGATGAAAACAACGCGGCATGGCTATGTACAATGATCGATCGATTTATATCCTTGGTTTCGGTGCTATCGGTAAAGCTTTAGGTGTGCATCTGGCACTTTCAGGAAGACAGGTGGTTATCGTCAGGGCAACCGGTCAATCAGATCCAGATGCGATGACCCGGGTGAGAATGCACGGCACAGATAACAATATGTTGGAGGCGCACCTTCGGGTGACGTCATTGACGGGCTTGTCTGAACTTGATGGCCTTGTCGTCCTTGCCAACAAATCATTTGGGAATGCACAGCTTGCTGAGAAATTAAGGAATAAGATTGGTGATTCACCGATTGTATTGCTTCAGAATGGCCTTGGTGTGGAAGAACCATTTATGACTGAATTTTTCAGGGAAATTTATCGCTGTGTGCTTTTTGTAACTGCGCAAAATATTTCAGAGAATGAGGTCAGGTTCAAACCGGTGACGACTTGTCCTGTCGGCATTGAAAAGGGCAGGAGGGAGGCACTGGCGGAGGTGGTTAAACAACTGGATACACCAGGCTTTCGATTTGTTCCGCATGACGACATAAAGACAGTGGTCTGGCGGAAAGCGATTGTAAATAGTGTGTTCAATTCCATCTGTCCGTTGCTGGAGGTGGACAATGGTATCTTTCACCGCAATGATGCGGCGCTGGCGATAGCCCGAAGTGTCATAGCAGAATGTGCAGCCGTTGCCCGTGCGGAAGGTGTGATGATTGAAGAGCGTGAGGCGGAGGAGATGTTGTTGCAGATCAGTCGATCTTCCGACGGACAGTTGATTTCTACTTACCAGGATATTCTGGCGGGTCGTCCCACGGAGATAGAGACGCTTAACCTGCAGATAGCGAAGTGTGCGTCCCGCGCTGATCCGGCGTTGCCGGTGGTAAGGACAGGTTTATTGGGTGAGTTGATACGATTGAAGGAAGAGGTGAAGATGCGGCAGTGAAACCTGCAAAGAGTGAAAATGCAACGTGGTAAAATACGTTACTCGAAAAACACCCGTACCGTCTGGTAGAATAGCTGATTTTGCTGCATGATTCCCGAAACCCGGTTGGCTTTTTCAGAAAACCCTTTGAGGCCAAAGAGCCCGGCGGCATTGCCTTTATTGATCGCGATCTCCAGGTATCCTGCACTGTTGAACAGTGCCAGTTTCTCTCCTTCGGGTACGTCTGCATACGACTCGCTGATATGGTCGATCACTTCATCGCGTTTGAACACGATCCTGAAGGAACGTCCTTTTCGCTGTTCTTCAAACTGCTCTCGCGTTATATTGACGATGACATTTTCAAAATTGTCGATAAAGATGATCTGCCCTTCGATCCATTTGTTATCCAACAGGGCGCGCAGATGATTTTTTTCAATGTAAGGCACATCAGGTTCACCGATGTTTTGAATAGACTCACCTTTGGCAAGTTGATCGATAACTTTCCCCATGACGTCGACACAATAGATGGTGTTCTTTATCGCGAGTTTATCAAGGGGAATACCGATGATCAGTTCCGGTTTGGATTCCAGGACCATATTCAGCAGGCCATTGTCGGCGCAGAGGAAGTAATGATTTTCATGAAAGGCAAGCAACAGCTTTTCCGGTTTTTTTTCAAACAGGTTAACGAGTATAATATGGTAGGAATATTCCGGGAAATTCCGATAGGCGCTTCGGCAGATGTAGGCAGCCTGCGGATAATTGAAGGGTGATAAGGAATGGGAGATATCAATAATGTTGAATGTCGGGTCAACCTGCAACAGGCGTGCCTTCACCGCAGCGACCAAGTAGTCCTGGTGTCCAATATCCGAGGTGAGGGTTAGTAATGCCATCCTGGTAATCGATAGTGCTCTCCTGTTTCAACCCTGATGAATATACAGGTTGATTATTTAATGAGTTCGCCGTTCTTGAAATAGAATTTGTGGGTCATTTTATCTGCCAGCCGCGGGAAAAATTTGTTGAGAAATACGGTAGTTTTTCCAGTCAATGTCATGATGAGGGTTCTCTTCTTTTTCGCGATGGCATGAAGAATATGTCTCGCACATTCTTCAGCGGTCATGAGATTACCCTCATCCATGGTGGTGTGACCCTGTGCTTCACCATCCTTTGTCAGCGAGTTGTTCCGGATATTGGAGGCGGTAAAACCGGGGCTCACCCACATCACATGTACGCCGGAGTCTTTCAATTCGGTTTTGATGGACTCGAGCCAGCCCTGTAGCGCAAATTTGCTGGCAGAATAAGCGCTTCGGCCGGGTAAGCCACGGTAGCCTGCAATGGAAGAGATGCCAACGATGGTACCTTTTCGTTCAATGATATGTGGTAGTGCGTACTTGGTGCAATAAACGGATCCAAAAAAATTAATATCCATCACTTTCCGCAGAACCTCCGTGGTCACGTCTTGCAACAATGAACGCATGGAGATACCGGCGTTGTTGATGAGGATATCGATATGCCCAAAAGCTTTGATGGTAGTTTCCATCAGTCGCCGGCATTCGTTTTCGCTGCTGACATCGGCAACAAGTGTATGCAGCGGCGAGGAGGGGTAGTTGGACTGCAGGCGATAGAGTTTGTCATGGTCGCGGCCGCAGGTAGCAACGCTGGCGCCTGCTGCCAGGAGTTGTTCGACCAGGGCTTTACCGATGCCGTCTGTGCCGCCTGTGACGACAACAACCTTGTTCTGGAAATAGGAGGACATAGAATCAACTGACTTTTCGCAAACCTACTTTAAAAAAACTGCAAGTAAGCATTTTGATAATCAGGCGGGTAAAGCTGGTATAGGTGTAAAATATTTGAGTCAAATAATTAAGAAATTTTTGGACGTAAACCCTCCAGCCTGTATTTTTGCACCCCATTCAGATATCGCATCGGGATGGAACAGGTTGATCTCGTAGCTCAGTTGGTAGAGCACATCACTTTTAATGATGGGGCCCTGGGTTCGAGTCCCAGCGGGATCACAAACTATGGCTCAAAGCCACTCAAGACCGCTCAGATTTAGAGTTCTGAGCGGTTTTTTTATTTGGGCCATGTCAATTCAGCTCAAACCAGCTCAAATTTCTTGTGAGGATATTGTGAGGATGCTTTCCAGATTTGTGAGGATCAGTGAAAATAAGGTGGCTATGAAAAAATTCTCAAAGAAACAAGCATTCGGTTCCTTGTTTTCTTAAAACCTGTTCCCTACTATTGTTTCAGAAGTTCGTTGCAACGGTCACTTCATATAATAAAAAATGGTGCTAAAACACCGATGAAGCAAGACCATGAAAGATTTGGTTATTAGACGCCTTGTAAGGCGATCAGGAAAGAATGGCAAAGGAGTTTATGTCATCTACTTTCGTTTTCAAATAGTATGGGATGGAGTACGTTGTCCATACTTCGAAAGCTCCACAAAAATAACAGTTGATAATTTGAAGAAGTGGGATCAGCGATCTCAGGTGTTCAAAGGATCATCAGATGAGATAAGACGGCTAAACAAAGAGATTAGCAATAAACAGAATGCTGTTGAGTCTTTCTGGGATGAATTTAGGGTTACTACCAAGTCTGCCTTCAATTTTCACCGTCTTAAGGATTTGATCAATGCCAAAATGGGTGGACGATCAGCGGTAAAACAAAATACACTGGCTGAAGTTTTCATTCCGACTTTATTTGATCTTCACATTGAAGCTGGTAAGCCAAAGGGAGGTATGTATAACTATGCCAGAAAGAACCGCTATAGGTTTATCAAAAGCCTGATGAATGAATATTGCATGGCTAAGTATAAAACGGCTAATGTTCCTCTGGAAAAACTTGGCAAGCCCTTTTACTTAGACTTTAGAAGTTTTTTGCAAAAGAAACTTGATCTTCACCAGAGTACTCTTCAGGGATATATGAAGGTTTTTGAAGCAGCGGTTAATTCAGAGTGGTCTCGTGGAGAATACACATTTAAGAATCCGCTGACTGGATGCCACACCGATGGAGGCAAAACGAGAAGGACGGCTCTCACTTTATCTGAATTGACCAAAATAAAGAGCCTGTCAGGCGATCAAATCGACGACGGTACGGAGTTAGCACGGGACATTTTTCTGTTTGTAGCATACACTGGGATTAGCTATTCAGACCTAAGGACTCTTACATCGGATTACATACAAATACTCGAAGGTGACGAGTATCTGGTGAAGGATAGGGAGAAGAATGTTAATCATTCAAATTCGAATTTCTTTTCTGTACCGATAACTAAAGATGTCAAGATGCTTCTCAGCAAATTTGAACATCATCCGACAATTGCAGGAACTAACAGACTAATTCCCGTCACCAGCAATTCAGATTATAACAAGAAGTTGAAGTTGATAAAGGCCCATTGTGGAATTAAGAAACCCCTTTCCAGCCATATCGCTCGCCACACCATGGCTTGTTTATTCCTTGAGGCGGGTGGATCAATGGAAGTGTTGATGAAGTTATTAGGTCATTCCCGTCTTTCTCAGACACAGGCATATGGCAAAATCACTGCGTCAAGGGTTACTAAGGAGGTGAGAGATGCCCTGGAATACATCTCGAATAGGGACGCCAAAGTTATCCCGATAAGTTCGAAGAATAAAAATGCGGAAAATGGTACTGAAGCAACTGGCGGGTGAATTATTCAACGAAATAAGTAATGAATTAAGGGAAATGTTAAGAGAGGAAATCACCACATTACTCTCAGGTCATCTAAAAACTCAGCAAAGGACACACATCCAAACCCATGAAGCATGTGACATTTTGGATTGCAGCCCAAACAAGCTTAGAGAAGTTTGTGTAGAGTATAATATTAAGGCAAAAAAGATCATTGGCACCAACTACTACAGAAGGACTGACATTGATCGACTGTTTAATGACTGGCCTGAATAATAAAAAGTGGTCCCCAATTGAAACTTCATTGGGGATCAGCACCCTCGTAATTGAGGTAGATAAAATTTAAGACTATGAGATTTACATTACTAAATTCCGACTGGGATAAGAACACCCATATTTATAATTACCTGGTCAGGGTTGAGAGTTCCCAGTTAAGAAAGCTGGTGACAATATCTGTCCAGGCACCCAAATGCAAAGGGGACAAACTGTTCATGCATCAAGCGTTGCTATTGGACATTTTTGAAACCTATCCAGCAGCAGGTTGTCAAGAGAGTCTTGCTCTGCTAAACCTAAGATTAAAGCAATATTTCAGGAATCGACGTACGAGGATTGTAGTTCATGTTACCGAACTTGATGCAGACAAAACCACTATCAACATTTACGGAAGCAATACCCTAAACGCTATATGTTTAAAAGACCGACAGGAGACAAAAAATGTAGCACCAGATAAAATAAGACGACATGTTAATGAAGCGTAGTATGGTTGATACAGTGAAATTTTATCTATTCCTGGATGAATACAAAATAGACCACGAACAGCTGAGAAGTTCGCTGGATGATTTTACAATGAAGACTGGACGTAATGGTGTCGAACGGATTGAAGGTGTCTTGAGCAACTTACGGATCGCTGAGCAACGATATGTTTTACAAATAGAAGGAAGTCTCCCAAGGTTTTTCCATGGACACAATTACCGACCATTGAGCATTTCTGAGTTAAGATGCTGCATTGAAGCGATTTCAGATAGGCTTCACCTTCCCGTTGAGCGAATGGGTATTTCCAGACTTGATATTTCTGATAGTGTTGAACTGCCTTTAAGGGCTAAGTATTATATGGACTGCCTTGTAAGTCACCCTTACCTGGAGAGAGAACCGAGAGGAAAAAATGGTGTTTACTTCGAGAACAAATCCAGACACATAACCTTATACGGAAAGTCCGAAGAGCGAAAAAGAAAAAAGCAATGGGTGCCAGATGAATTTAGCGGGAGAAACTGGTTAAGAATAGAGCATGTCCATAAGCGAGATATTAAAGATTAGTTCCCGTATCTTGAAAATATCACTGCGCTGTATAAACCCAATAACTACTTGCATACAATTGATCACTGGATCGGAGAATTTGAAAAGATCCAGAAGGTAGACACGAATACGGGAAAGCTTGATAGCATCACCGATAAAATGGATTATCATAGATTACTGTTGCTGGAAGGCATGAAAGCTCGTGGCGGACAATTAACAGTGTTGCGAGAGCTCGACGCCTTGTATGACTTGGGTAAATATGAAAACAGCAAAAACGGTAAAACCAAACTCAGAAGACATAAGGAGAAAGTGTGTGAATTGTTTGAAAGTAATAATCGGTTAGATACTAAGTTCAGAAGTATTAAGAAGGAGCTTTGTGATAAAGTGCATCTCCAGGCAAATCGAAATCGGGATCTGCTTTTAAGATGATCCATCACGGATATTGTTCGGATTAATCGGATTTCATCTTTTGAATGGAATCAATAAGATCCTGCGCTTCGATTAATGCACTGATATGTTTTTGGATGTTTTCATGAATATCAAATAAGGCCCTTCTCACAACCAAAAGAGGAGCCATTATTCTGCTTTCATTCTGAACTTGGAGTTCAACCAGTTTGCCAAAGTATAAAGCAGCGATAATAAACTGCGAAGTTCCACTTCCTACTAAAAACAGGAATTGAAATGTACCTGGAGGAGTTTCAGCTTGTAGGACACTTTTCCTCATTTTTTCGGGGAAACTATCCAATAGTAATTGCGGATCAATTTGCAAACCTTGAGGAATGACTATTTTTTTGAACATTAATACATGGCTACTCATGAGTAAATTTAAAGGTTTCTCAAAATTTCATAGTCTACACCGCAGTTCCAAACTTTGGTGATCTAAGTAGTTGTGGACATTCCCACCGAGGAATGGTAGCGCAAAATAATCTGTGAAATTTTAGACATTTTGATTGCGAAAAAGCAGGCCAAAACATGGTTGTAATAAGAATGGAAAATAGGCTGGAATGTTAATTAAGAAAGCAAATTCACTTTCGTAAGACCAAAATATCTATCGAGGTTTGACTCAACGGTCAATCATCACTAATTTTTTTGAGAAAAATTTTATTTATGCAGCGTTTGGAATATTTATGGAATATGGGAGCACCAAAATTGAAAAACACCTCCGATAGCCAAGATTGTATGATGACTGTTGCAAAATTACTTTCTAATAGCACTGCGATTGCGATATTGAAATATTTGCATAAGGCGGGCTTGGGAATGCAATCTTCCATAATTAGAAGTTGTAATATTTCGCAGCCAGCATGCTCCAAGCATTTGAAGGCATTGGCCCAAGTTGGGTTGGTGACAAAGGAGGTTTTTCGAACAACCAGGCTCTATAGTATCAATAGAGATGGATTTAAGAATTGGGGTTTATCTTATCGCATATGGCTGGCCCAATAACCCCTCCTGGGTATCCCCGCCCTATATGGTCATTGCTATTAGAAATCAACGGGTCAAACCCCGATAATTGGAGTTGTCGAAGAAAATTTTTTTTAGTTTTTTCGCATTGCTAAAAGACAGAGGTCAGTGCGCTGGATTTAATGATCCCCAATACCAGGGTCGCTAAAATTCAGAAAGTTGCTATATTGCTGCTTGAAATAGCTCAAATTCACTTAGTTGTATCTGTACAACTATTGTAATAAAGCAAGAATGAATATCTCAGATCCCTTCAAGATTATACCTCCTAACGAAAGGTGGGCTCCATCGCAAAGCCAAATGGACGCATTTCAAAATGCTTATGAGAAATTACTGCCTCCCTTGGTTTATAAGATCAGGCTCGCAGTAGCTAAATGGCGTGATCAGGGTTATGCGGGAGCGTCCGAAACGTCTAAGTCCTTGTTGAACTTTTGGTTCAATCAAGAACACCTTATTGGCCAGACAAAATTCAGCTTTTTCTTTTCGCAGCGTGAAGCTATTGAATCTATCATTTACTTATACGAGATAGCCAGGGCAAAGGACAAATATGAATTGATGCGGTTCGATTCTTCGCAACGCGTCAGTACAGGTATGTTTGATGAGAACTGGACACGCTATGTGGTTAAGATGGCCACAGGAGCGGGCAAAACGAAGGTAATGGGTTTGACCGTAGTATGGTCTTATTTCAACAAACTCTACGAGACCGATAGTACTTTATCAAAAGATTTCTTAGTAGTTGCCCCAAATATTATTGTGCTAAACCGTCTACGCAAAGACTTTGACGGTCTTAAAATGTTTTTTGAAGAACCTTTTTTTCCAGAGAATGGCTATGCTGATAAAGACTGGACAAATGATTTTCAGTTAACTCTTCATATTCAAGACGATCTAAAACCCATAACAGAATCGGGGAATATATTCCTTACCAACATTCATCGGGTCTTCTTCAATGAAGAGCCAGAACAAAATTTTGAAACAACATTCTTGGGTGTTAAACCAAAACCAGATGCCGACACTTCAAAAGGGTTAGACCTTGGGAAGGTCATGAGAAGTGAAAAAATTAAAGACTTGGTAGTATTGAATGATGAAGCCCACCACATCCACGACAGTTCTTTGGCTTGGTTCAAAAGTATTGAGGATATAAGCAACAAACTCAAATTAAAGAATGGAAATGGGATAAGCTTGCAAGCGGACTATTCTGCTACGCCGAAACATAATAACGGTGCCATTTTCGTGCAAACCATTTCCGATTACCCTTTGGTTGAGGCAATCAAACAGAATGTTGTAAAGTCACCAGTATTGCCTGATGAGGCGTCCCGTCAAAAGATTCAAGAAAAAGATTCTTCTGACTTTGTCGAACGCTATAGAGATTATATTCATTTGGGATATTTAGAATGGGAGCAGCAGTATGAAGAACTAAAAGAACTCAAAACACCCATCCTGTTTATTATGACGATGAGCACCAAAGAGGCTGATCAGGCAGCAGCTTTTTTGGAGACCAACTATCCCAAAATGAAAAACTCTGTTTTGACAATTCATACCAACAGTTCTGGTGAGATAAAAGAAACTGCTTCAAGCAAAAAGGATAAGGAGGAGTTAGAGATTTTAAGAAAAGCAGCAGATGAAATAGATAAAGATCATTCACCTTACAAAGCGGTTGTTTCAGTTTTGATGCTTCGTGAAGGTTGGGACGTTAGAAATGTAACCACAGTCGTTGGGCTTCGTCCATTTGGCGCCGAGTCGAAAATTCTCCCTGAACAGACGATTGGGAGAGGGCTGCGAAAAATGTTTTCATTGGACATGCCCGAAAAATTGGTAGTGGTTGGAACACCTGCGTTTTTAGAGTTTGTAGAAAGTCTGAAGACAGAAGGTGTAGAATTTCAATACAGTCCAATGGGTAAAGGAACTAAAGGGAAATCACCAGTAATTGTGGAGGTAGATAAGGAGAACCCAGACAAAGATTTGGATGCTCTGGATATACCCATCCCGCACATGAGCCCACGGATCTATAGGGAGTTTAAGAACCTGGAGCTAATTGATGTGAGTAATTTCAAAAACCAAAAAGTAACATTAAAAATATTTAACAGTGACGAATTAAAGGAAATAGTTTTTAATGATATTGAGGGCGGCTTTTCACATACAACCGTTTTTAAAGACACTATGCCCGATTACAGAAATGTAATTAGTTTCTTCACGTCCGCTATTTTAAAAGATAGTCGGCTGGTTAGCGGGTTCAATATTTTATATCCCAAAGTTGAAAGCTTTATTAAATACAAATTATTTACTAAAGAAGTGGAATTGAGCGATCCTCAAACCATGAGAAATTTATCAGAAATTCATCCCAAGGATACCCTGAAGACTACATTTAAAAAGGCCATTGATGAATTAACCGTTACAGACAAAGGAACGGCGGAAGTGAAGAACTTCATTTCTTTAAAACTCACAAAACCGAAGGTAGCCGAAAACCAGCCTTTCCTTATTCCAAAGAAGTCTGTTTTTAATAAGATCATCGGGGATAATCCTTTTGAATTAGAAATGGCCTCTTATTTTGAAAGCAGATTCAATGACGTGGTTTCTTACGCTAAAAACACTGTGGGTGAGGGCGGTGTGAATTTCAAAATTGAATACCAGGCACAGGATGGCAATATCAGAGAATATTTTCCTGACTTTTTTGTAAAGACAAATTCCAATACCTATTTCATTGTGGAAACCAAAGGACGTGAAGATTTGGATGATATACGGAAAATACAACGACTTGTCCAATGGTGTCAAGATATTAATGCTGCACAAAAGGAATATACTTATACAGCCGTGTATGTAAAACAAGAGAAGTGGGAAGATGTAAAGAATAATCTAAAGTCATTTGTTGACATTCTTTCGATCTTTCCAATAAGTGAATTTGCCAAGACATTGACAAAGGAGGAGGCAAAGAAGATGGTGCAAAAAGGAGCTGATGTCTCCAGCTTTGGTGACCCAGTAGAATGGCAAAAGAAAGATAGAACGGAGCGTAAAATCAATGGGCTATGAGATTAGTAGATAGCAACATTTTGATTTACGCTGCAAAGCCTGAATTTCCTGAATTAAAGGAATTGTTGGAGGAAGATGATATTGCCGTTTCAGAATTATCAAAGCTTGAAGTTTTAGGCTATCACGGCTTGACAGAAGAAGCAAAGGATTATTTCAATGCAGTTTTTTCTTTAGTCACAGTTTTTCCGATTACAGGTGACGTGATTGACAGGGCCACAGAGCTCAGGCAGCAAAGTAATATGAAATCGGC
The DNA here is from genome assembly GCA_023430465.1 of Bacteroidota bacterium. Classification (GTDB taxonomy): domain Bacteria; phylum Bacteroidota; class Bacteroidia; order Chitinophagales; family Chitinophagaceae; genus JAEZAM01. The sequence goes on from JAEZAM010000086.1 coordinate 25,343, forward strand.
TGATGCTATTATTGCAGCAACAACTTTATTGCACTGTACAGAATTAATTACCAGGAATACTGATGACTTCGATCATATCCCTGATTTAATAATAACCAACCCGATTGATTGATGAATTTGAACGATACTGATAAAATCAGAATAATTGAATTGATAAAGGCAGGTGAAAAATTGCCTAAAGAGCTTATATATAAGCTATTCGTTGATGAAGAAGACGTGTTTCTTTTTTGGAACGGAAGAAAAGAGGATGTAACGAACATTGCTTTGCCTTTTCATAGTATTGAGCATATTGATGAGCCGAGAAAAGAAAATAAGAAGGAAGGTGACTCATTGGAAATGTTTGACACTCGCGGTAGGCAACTAAAAGGCTGGACGAACAAGTTAATTTGGGGCGACAACAAGCTCATTCTTTCATCCTTGACAAACGGCCCGATCCGAGAGGAGATAGAAAATGAAGGGGGACTGAAACTTGTATATATTGACCCTCCCTTTGCCGTAGGGGTAGATTTTGGGTTCACCATAGATATAGGTGATGAGACTGCTGAAAAAAAACAAAGCATAATTGAGGAAATAGCTTATCGCGATACCTGGGGAAAGGGGCTCTCATCATACTTGTCAATGATGTACGAAAGGATAAAACTAATTTACAATTTATTATCTGCTGATGGAAGTATTTATGTCCATTGTGATTGGAGAGTCAATTCGTCGATTCGCCTCGTTATGGATGATATATTCGGTAGTTCAAATTATCTGGGCGAAATTAAATGGAAGAGGGTTGTGAGTAGCGGAAGCAGTAAAGCAATAGCAAAGAAATATCCTGTTGTAGATGACTCGATATTGTTTTATTCAAAAGATACCAATTATATATGGAACACCATTTACAATGACTATTCAGATGAATATAAAGAACGATTTACTTTGTCTGATGAAAGAGGACTTTACTACTGGGACAATCTAAAAAGCTACTCAGAGGAGACACTCAAAAGACTAATTGAAGACGATAGGATAAAGCTCCCCTTAAAAAAAGGCGTAAATCCACGAGTTAAAAACTATTTACATGAAGGTAAGGGTGTTGTCGTCGACACAATGTGGGCTGATATTATTCCAGTTAATTCTCAAGCCATAGAAGATACGGGTTATGCCACACAAAAGCCAGAATCATTGTTGGAGCGCATTATTAAGGCCAGCAGCAATGAGGGTGACTTAGTCGCTGATTTCTTTTGTGGTAGTGGAACTACTGCTGCTGTCGCCGAAAAACTTAAACGAAAGTGGATTACAACCGATTTAGGTAGGTTTTCTGTTCATACAGCAAGAAAACGACTAATCACGGTACAGAGACAATTACAATCTGAGGGAAGAGATTTCAGAGCTTTTGAGCTACTCAATCTTGGAAAGTATGAACGTCAGTTTTTCATGGATGATCTTACCAATGGCAAATTGCAGGCAAAAGAGGACTTATATGTTGATTTAATTTTAGAAGCGTATAAAGCTAAACGCATAGACGGACATAATGCACTTCATGGAAGCAAGGCAGGTCGCTTTGTAAATGTGGGACCTTTGGATGTTCCAGTAACGCAAAGTCGTTTAATGGATATTTTTGAAGAATGTCGGAAAAACCTTTACACCCAGGTAGATGTTTTGGGATTTGAATTTGAAATGGGATTAACACCGCAATTCATTCAAGAACTGAAGAACAAGGGGGTATCTGTTAGTCTTAAATACATACCAAAAGACGTATTCGATAAGAGGGCAGTCGAAAAGGGTCAAGCAAAATTTTTTGATGTAGCATATCTGAACTCAAAGCAAAAAGTAAAGGGTAAAACTATTACTATCGAACTCACAGATTTTGTTACCCACTACACCCAAGATGATATTGAAGAATTGCAACAAAGCATGCGGGCTGGCAGTAAAGTGGTGATTGAGGACGGACAAATTTTTAAAATAGAGAAGAGTAAAAGCGGAATTATCAAACGCACTCTACTTACAGAAAATTGGTACGATTGGATAGATTACTGGGCGATTGACTTCAATTATGAAGACAAAAAGGAGATCATCAAAATCAAAAACGACAAAGGGGAAACAGTGGAAAAATGGACTGGAAATTATCTTTTTGAAAATGAGTGGCAAAGTTTTCGTACCAAGAAAAACCCAACACTTGAATTTACAAGCATAGCTCACGAATACAAAAAGCCAGGTAAGTACAAAATCATGGTGAAGGTTGTCGACATCCTGGGTATCGACACCAGTAAGATCATTGAGGTGAATATCACTGTTAAATGACCTATCGATAAGATTTTTGATCATATTTACCAATACGAATAATTCCTGGACGTATCTGTTTGAAACTGGTTAAAACAAAACAAGCCACCAAAATGAGCAAACAAGAATATCCTTATACAGAAGGAGCCCCGCCTCCAATAGAGGATGATCAATATTTTCAAAAGCTATCATCCGACTACCACTCGTTGTTGGATGCTGAAGGAGATAATGAGGAGCCAGTCCAAAAGTTTTTTGAAGAAAACCCGTGTTTAGTGCCAGGTGCAAGGGCTGATGTCATTGACAATATGCCTTCTGGCCATGGCCCATTATATGGGGCATTAATAACACAACCAAAAATTCAGGGACTTAAGAAGCGAATCCCCGACTTTCTGTGGTTAGCTTACGATAGCTTAGTGTTTAATCCTATTTTCATTGAGATTGAGTCACCGAACAAGAGGCACTTTAATGGCGATGGTTCAACTTCGAGAGATTTTAACCAGGCAAGAACGCAAATAGAGGAATGGCAAGCAGTACTGAATCAGCCAGAAAGTCAATTAGCTTTTTACAGAGACTTCGGTATTCCCGACTTTGTACGGAAAAAGAAATGGAACCCTCTTTATGTGCTCATTTACGGTCGAAGATCTGAATTTGAAGGCGATGATTGGCTTAGTCAAAAGAGGGCATCACTTCAAAGCGGGAACCTGCGACTTATGTCGTTTGATCGGTTAACACCTACGATAGCAAAAAGAAATTATGTATGCTGCGAAGTGTCGGGAGGGAAGTTTATCGCAAAGACGCTTTCGCCAACATTTACATTAGGGCCGAACCACGAATCATTGTTAAAAATTGAAGGATTGACCCATGCGGTTGATAGTATGGTATACACATCAGGCAAAAGAAAAAAGTTTCTGAAACAGAAAATACCTGTCTGCCTTGAATATTTGCGATCAGCAGCAAGCAATAATTCCTTTGCGCTGCCAACTCCAAAAAGTATTGTGAAGCGTGTGGAATAAAGAGATAGGTTGAGAAAAGCCAAGATGTGATATTGGAGATTGAGGTAAGTCGGAGCAGTACTAAATAGCTATTTTTACAGGAAAGCCCAGGCAATGATAAAACAGTTGATTTCCGATTTGGCATTTGATAAGATTAACCTTTCCCAGGCTTTGACAAGGGCCAAGATTATTTCATATAAAGTGAAAAATGAAACCTTTGCAGGGTGGCTTCAAAAGGAACTGGGAGGTTATGACTATGATGATCTTCTTCTACCGAGTTATCGGAAGGTTAGGTGCAGTATATTTTTAGAGATCGGTGGAAAAGACGTCCCAGTTTTAGTCGATACGGAAAATGCTGATTTTAATGACTCAGTATGGTTTCATCGGTTTGTTGAACCGATCTCAATAATTGAAGAGCACATCGGCGTGTTAACTACTTCAAAAGGTGATATTAAATTGATGCCTGAGCAATATTCCGCACTTTTCGATATTTTACTTGGAATTGATCGAAGGTATCTCTTGTATAAGAATCAATTGGCAGGGGGGCATAAAAGGCTTGCAAAAGCTCAAGTTCAAAATATTATTCAATTAACCAAGCAAAAGTTACTTGACACTCTTCTGGAATTAGACTCCGAATTTCCCAATCTTGAAAATCAGTTTGAAATGTCAAAAGAGAATATTGAAAAAGCGCAAAATATTATCACTAATAATATTTACGGTAACAACAATCCCGTGAACGTTGCAGCGGGCCAAAATGTTGAACAGAAGGATATTCACAATACAATCAATGATTACGATTTTACTGAGCTGGAGAGACTTGGGGTAGAGCCCGACGACATACAGGAACTGAAAGCTATAGTACAATCCAAAAGTGACAAACCAACTCTTCGGGGCAAAATTATGAAATGGCTTGGCAGCGTTTCAGCCTCTGTTGCAGCAAAAGGATTGTATGATAATTTGCCAGCCATTACTGATTTTGTCCATCGAATTACTGGATAATTCCCCGATTCAGACAACCCTTTCACCTGGACGATCCAAGATAAAAGATAACCTGCTCGATACTTTGAAAATCGTCGTTTTTTCTCGACTTTCGTGAGGATTTTGTGAGGATGGAATATAGGGTGACAGCATCGTTCTTTTAAAACGCTTATCTGGACTGCATTTCGCAGTTCTCACAAGGAAATAAACAGGTTCCCAGCGGGATCACACAATATGAATGATTTCCAGTAGCATACACTGGTTGGGGTAAGTTCAGGGGCAAATATTAGATATCTTTCAACTCCAAGTGAAGTCTAAATTGATTTTACCACGAAGGCCATCCGGGTTCTAGTTGCCGTCTATCCGTTAAGTGAAGATGTTATTTTTTCAACCAACTGCATGACGGTCCCCTTGTCTCTCTTTTCTTGTGTGCATCTCTAGCCAACCTGTATATCATCATACTGGTCAATGTTCTGTCGAGTGGATAAGCAAGATCTAGATTACTCAGACAATTAGCCTGCCCTTCGTTATCCTACTAATCTCATTGTTACCCGCATCGTATATAATCCATCTCTTCTTACACCTCCTAACATTATACTTCAGCTTATTCTTAGGTGAACCAAAAGGAAAGGCTTTAAAAGATACTTACCATTGTCAACCCACATGTATAATAACGGGTCTCGCGAGGGACCACTGCCACTTGTGAGAAGCATTTTTCACTCATGCTGCGCACGGTTGGCATCTAGAACTCGTATCATTTTACCGACTCATTAAGGCAAGAGAGAATGCAGCTAATGACACTATCATATAGCTGATTAAACCGATAAAGATTTGATTTTTTGATTTCTGTGCTAAATTAACTTCCAGGACCTTTTTTTTGGGATATTTTAAGGTCAGTATCACAAAGACAATTGCTGTGAAGCTTAGTCCGATGATTATAAAAGTTGTTTTGTCATGTGGGACGATTGCAATTAGATATTCTGATCTCACTATGAGTTCCAAAACTGTTAAAATATTTAAGGAGCATAGAAAGCCTATGATGCATTTGGCGTTGAAGAGACAATTGTCTTCTCCGTATCGCCCTGCTGCCTTACATTTATTGACAAATACACTAAGAATAGAAAGCATTTTGTTTTAATTTACCATCCATCAAATAAATCCATTATCCCAGAACCTACATCTATTATTGCAGCCGCTGTCCTCCCCACAGGTGTAAAATTTGACACCATAAGCCAAGCGGTTTTTCCAACGGCCTTCGTAATATTTCCTACGGTTGGTTTCTCATAAGCATCACTTACCGCGCCGAATGCGTCGTAGAGATCGGAGATCAGTCCCACTCCTTTTATGCTTTTCATAAAAGGGCTTTTCTTAGCACCCTCGACGATTGACTTTCCCACCTCTTTCGAAACCTCTGATCCATTTTGAATCATATCGCCGCCGGCACCGATTGCGTGTTCAAAAATATCAGTTATGAGTCCAACTCCGTCATTAATTTTATCTGGCGTAATGCCACCTTCTTGTTGTTTATGATCTAGTTCACTCTTGGTCTTGCCTGTCCCACTAATGCTTTGATCCGCTGCTATGCCCTCGGTTATGGCCTGCTTTTTTTATACATATATATGGAAATAACCTTTGCTGCTGACGTTGATTGAAAGTCGCAAGATACATCCTGCCGCGACTGTCGGTGTTCGAATTAATGAGGTTAGACTTAAGTTAGAGACCAGAAAGCCCGCCATAAAACCAGCCGCCGTTGTCAGTGTTCGAAGTAACTGAGATCACCCAGCCGCCGCTGTTGGTGGGTGTACTATACCAGTTGCAGGCTGAGATTTGAACACCAACAGCGGCGGCTGGTTTTAATCTTAGCCTGAACCTCAACCTCAACCTTAACCTCACTATCGAACACCAGCGGCTGGATTTAGTCATTCGGGACTGCCCCCTTCACCCAAATGAGCTATTTATTTCCCGCCAGCATCGGTATAGCTTTCCGTAGTTCATTCTATTCTACCACGCACATAAACCTTTAATCATGCATTTAGCCAAACACAAAACCACCCTTTTATTCCTGTCCGCTACCATGGCGCTTACCGTCGCTGCGTGCAACAGCGAAAAAGAATCCCCTGCCGCTATCGCCCAACGCTGGTGCGAACTTAACGGCAAAGCGCATCGCGCTGAAGAAGGCAGCGCCAAAGAAGCGGCCAGGAAAGATCTCAAGGACTATGAACAATCCATCGAAGCCAAACATAAAGATGACAAAAGCTTTATGGCTGAAGTTGAGAAAGAAGTGGAAAAATGTGAAGCCGCTTCAGAAGGCCGGCAATAATTTTTTATTTATCTGTGCGGAAAGGAGATGCAGGTAAACCTTCCCTGTTGCGAAGATTGGGATTAACAGGGTTATCGGCCCAGGCATATCGGACATATTTCGGTTCTGGTACAGCAGAACTCCATACGATCACCCTGTTACCTTCGATTTTTGTTTCTGCCCACACAAATTTTTTATCAGCACCGGCGATTGCAAAATCGCCGGGTGCTTCTCCATCCGAAGTCACCAGCCCCGAACCAGTACTGGTAAAGCTTACCACTACCCGGGTGTTGTCTATCACCGCCGTATCATATAACGGACCCATAGGAACTATCTGTTCCTTGTATGCCACTTTAAGCGCCGCTGTTGCCAACCGAAGACCGACATCTTTTTTGTTGTCCGGATGTATGTCGTTCCATTCTCCCAGGTCAATGGCTACAGCCATGCCCGTGTTTGGAATCGCCAGCGTTTTTAACTGCGCTTCGCGCAACATGGCCCAGTTGCTTTCTGCAGGTAAATAGTCATACTCCATAAATCCCGGCAACTGTACATACAAAAATGGAAGCGATCCCTGTTTCCATTGCTCCCGCCAATCAGCTATCAGTGCTTTTGAAAGGTCTGCATAGGAGTGCGGGTTTGCAGTGTTCGCCTCGCCCTGGTACCAGCCATAGCCTTTGATCGTATAATTCACCAATGGGGCTACCATGCCGTTATACAGGGCGGCTGGCTGATTCATCACATTTAAAGGTGGTTCAATGGGAGGACCGCTTTGCTTTGGAGCTACATAGCTCACTTTGTATTGCCATGTACCCTTGAGATCTATCGTATCAGCATCAGCAAACAGGCAGTAGGGCTTATCGGGCACAAAGCCACCTTTTCCCTGCTGGTTACTTACCCGCACCACAACACTGTTTTTCCCGGGCTTCAATAGTCCCGCCGGTACCCGATACCTTCGCTGTGGGTATTGATAGGTAGTATTACCGACCAGCACGCCATTGATATATACTGCATCAGCATCCACAATTCTTCCAAGAAACATCCTGGAAGCCTTACCGGCCATGGAAACCGGCACATCGATGGTTCGCCTGTACCATACTATTCCATCCAGGTTACGCAGGCCCTGATCTTCCCAATAACCCGGCACATTGATGCTGCGCCAGTCGCTGGCCTGATAGGCGGTGTCGTGCCACCTGATCTTTTCCGTTTCACCCTTATCGATCACCGGCACAGGTCGATAGCCCTGGCTGTTCCGTGCGCGCTTATTCACATAGGAGGTATCGCTGTTTCTTTTGATCAACTTCACCATCTCCGGAAAAGCTTGCAGACCGTCCGCACTTGTCCATGCTTCGATGGGAGTACCACCTACGCTGGCGTTGATTATCCCCACCGGTATTTTATATTTCTCCGAAATTGTTTTTGCAAAAAAATAGGCGACAGCCGAGAATGGCCGGACATCTTCACCCACCGCGGCTTTCCAGTTGCCTCCCGTAAGATCGTTTTGTGGCGACTGCATATCTCCGCGGACTGGTACCAGAAATTGCCTGATCATTGGGTAATTGGCAGTCGCGATTTCGTCTGCGTAGGTCACATCATGAATATTGAGTTGATGGACCATGTTCGACTGACCACTGCAAAACCAGACATCTCCGACCAGTATGTCGCGCAGGCGAATTGTATTGCTTGCACGTATCTCCATCTCGTAGGGGCCACCTGCCTGCATGGAAGCCAACTGCAGTTTCCAGTCGCCGGCGGCACTGGCCCTGGCTGAATAGGTCCGACCGCGGAATCGGATTGACACCTTTTCGTTGGGCGATGCCCATCCCCAAATGTTGACCTTCGTATCCCGCTGCAGGACCATGCTGTCTCTCACCAGTCGCGGCAGCCGAACCTGTGCGTGCAACCGGCTGGAGAGCAGCAATAGCATCATGCAAAAAAGCGGGATCGCTTTAAGCATCAGTTTATTTATAAATACTGTCCTCATTCTTGATTTCAAACCAATCATAACTGGCGATATTCGTTGAAGGCTTCCCGTTCGATGTCGCATACATCGCGTATATACAGCCGACAAAGCCGCCGGCTGTTTTTGTACTGAGCCATTTTGCATCAACATCTCCCTTCAGCAACTTCCATTCATTCTCGCGTTGCCCGAAATAAAACGCATACTTATCTTGTTGTGCAGCGATCTTCAAATAAACCGGCTGACCGGGAGAGGGTAGTGGCTGACTTTTCACCAGTTTATTGGCTTTGTACAAGGCAACCGATTCTTCACCATCAATGTTGGTAACACAAAGGTTATAGTACCTCTTTTCATTCTGAAACAACAGCAAACCGGCACGCTCATTTCCCGATGCTGGTTTGAATTGGAGTCGGGTTGCCGCATGCCCTCTGAGGTGCGGCTGACCAAAAGCAACCATGGAAGGGTTTGCCAGCCCCGAACAGGTTTCCGGCCTTAGGGTTACCTGCAAAGAACCTTTTGCCCGCGACAGGTTATACCAGTTTTCTCTGACGGTGCGCAAGAAACGATAACGGAAGTTCAAAACTGTATCGGAAAATTCATCGCGGAAATGATAGTTGCCATTGAATGGTTCAATGGATTTATCCTTTACTGCATTGATCGGATAACTGTATTTCACCTCATCGCCACCCAGGTCGAAAGCAGGCCATTCATTTTCCCATTTCATGGGCGCAATAAATGTCTCCCGGCCGGTATTGTAAAAATCCCCTTCATACGGACGACAGCCCAGGAACACACCCCACCATTTTCCATCGGGCGTCTCCACTACAACAGCATGGCCTGTGGT
>JAEZAM010000123.1 GCA_023430465.1 Bacteroidota bacterium
GTTGGATGCTGGATGTTGGATGCTGGATGTTGGATGCTGGATGTTGGATGCTGGATTCCAGCTTCCTGAAAGCGAGAAAGAAAGCGAGAGTGGGCCACTATTAGCTTTTTAATTTTTCATTTTTAATTTTTAATTACATAAATATGCCAAAGGGATTAAGCTTACAGGTCCACGAGCTTGTGCTTAACAGCAAAGAGGGCTAATCCCACCCTGCTTCTTACGTTTAGCTTTTCAAACAGCGAATCTCTGTATCCATCAATTGTTTTGGGACTGAGAAACATTATGGCGGCGATCTCATTGTACGTCTTATCGCTGCATGACAATTGCAGAAATTGCTTTTCCCGTTCAGTAATAGAGGACAGAATCTTGTCACGATTGTCGCTCTCATGGTTATCTTGTTGCAGCGAATGGACTAATCTCCCGGTGATAAAGTCGGTGTAATACATACCCTTGCTGACGACAGATCGAAGTGCGTCGGCGAATTCCGCCGGCTCAATATCCTTGCACAGATAGGCACGCACTCCAAGCTTCAACATCCTGATAACTGCCTCTTCCTGCTCTATCATACTCAGCACAACGATTTTGATATCCGGGAACTCACGCCTCAACCATTCTACGCACGCGAATCCGTCCATACCGGGCATGTTAATGTCCATCATGACGATATCCGGAGGTGAGCCAGGATTGAGGCGTTCCATCAGTTGGATCCCGTTGTCAGCTTCAAAGACAACCTTATAATGATCTCCTGCCATTTCAATCAGTGTAATCAAGCCTTTACGGAAAAGGGTATGATCATCTACCAGTGCCAGGGATATTTTCCCATTACCTGCCATCATATGCAAGAGGAGTTGTGATTCGTATATTGGAACCCTTTCCGATCTCAGAGTCAATTGAAAGATCACTTCCAATCATTCGCGCGCGATGAATTAACGTATGCAGCCCGGACCCGGTGCAGTTGCTGACTAACTCGGGGTCATAGCCGACGCCATTGTCGCGGACAAAGATGGAAAATTCTGTCCCGGATAATCTTGTCTCAACATTAATCTCAGAAGCCCGGCTATGCTTGATCGTGTTATTGAGCATTTCCTGGACCATCCGGTAAAGTATCACTTTTGTCTCGGGTGCGAGATCCGGCTCTCCAGACCCAACTGATAAAGCAACTTTAAACTGACCGCTGCGGGAAATCCTGTTTACGTCCGCCTCTATTGTTCGCAGCAGCCCTGCCGTTGCGACCCTGTCGGTAATCAGATCCTGTGAAATAGCCTTTATGTCAGCGATCATCTCCCGCAACATCGTTTTGATTTCATCGATGACCAGGCGGGAATCTTCTTTTTTGTCGAGGTTGAGTGCATTCAGGTTAATCTTTATCAGGCTGGCTATCTGGCCAATGTTGTCGTGAAGTTCAAACCCCACCTGCCGCAGAGTTTGTTCGCGTATTTCCATCCTTGCCATTAAAAGAGTATCTGCGAACTGCTGCTGCAAGGAGGTGGCTTCACGAAGGAACTTGCCCTTCTTTTCATTGTAAAGGTTAACGAATACCAGCAAGAATACTCCCGCGATCAAAAAGATCAGGGTAATACTGACTACAAGTATTATAATATTGTCGGCCTCGATTTGCATAAAAATGAATAAGACCAGCAGAGATACAGGATGAAGTTCAACACTACGAATATAATGTACCGCACCGGTTTCAGCGAAACCTGGTTTAGCTCCAGCAAATAGTCGAAAAAAATGTCGCAGGTTGCACTCCCGAAATAAAAGAAGAAGCAGCCTGTAACCAACCAGAAGTCAGGGTGGAATTTCAGCAGGACATATTCATCTTTCCGGAGCAGATGATAATAGTATGATAAACAAAGCAGGATAATATAAACTGACGCCAGTTTCTTCGACATCATGCTCATTTCCCGGAACGAATCACCAATGCTTTCCGTAAAATAACTCATGACAAATATGGCCAGGCCTGCAAATAGCCAGGGGCGGTAGTTATAATACCGGGACAGGACCTGAGAAAAAATGAAGCTAAGGAAACAGATTTCAACAAACAGAAACGCATTGAAAATCCAGTGGTTGCTGGAATACCCCAATTGAAAATACCACAGGTATCCCATCAGCTCAACGAGAGTGGCAAGACCGAGAAACCATTTGAAATGGAAGAAAAAGCTCTTCTGTCCGCGAATCAACAAAAGAGCTGAAATCCAGCATAAAAAGGTGAGTATGGTGATAAGGGTAAAGATCATATCCATTTATGGGAAAAGAGTACCCTGGTCAAAAATATAAGATTCGCCGTCACGCCAGGCTGTATCAGACAGATCCTTTTTTAGATAAGGGCTGTTGGGGTCTGTGATGAAGTCGAAATAATCATGCACTTTTCCAGAAACAGTGTCCTGGAGTGTCGGAATAAAATAAAGATTCAACCGGGGTTTTGTGGTACCGGGGATAAAGACAATGTTGGGATACAGCCCAAGCCGCCATTTGCATGTTGGGTAATTCACCAGGTTTGTATGTGATTCGGTGAAGCGCACGAATACGTCCTTATAATGTTTCATGAAGGCTTCGGAATCATGAATGATTCCATCGATTTTGCCACGGGCGTGCCCATCAAGCGATGTAAGGGCATTGCTTTTGCGGTAAGCTTCTAAACTGGCTTCTGCATCCTTTAGCTCCACAGGACCAGTTTTGTCGGCCGCAAGACTGGCGAATGAGGAGACTCTCGGACGAAAAAGCATATAGGCTACAAACAGCCCGACAAGAATTCCCAGGAAAGCAGCCACGCTGAGGCGGATGACTGCAGTAGCAGTAAGATTAGATGGCATAATGATTTTTTTTGGTGGAGAATACATCCAAGCTACTACCCTGCTGAATCAACTCCAATACCAGGTGATGGAAAAGGGGTAAATCTCCCCGAAATACGGGGAAAACACCGTCTGCAATACCTCCAAAGTCCTGTTGCCTGCTGCATGACGCCTCAGCAATTTTATAACGATAACGGCGAGCGGCCGCCAGCATGTTTCCAACTCAAACTAATTTTATGAAACGAAAAATTTTTATTCTGAGCCTTCTCTTTTCGGCATCATGTGTCGTTGCACAGGAAGGAATTTCAGAACTCCAAAAATCAGATGTAGCACCCGGGGATGATGTGGTATTCAAAGGGATAGACTTCGGTATAAGCCTTGGATTCAATTCAGCTTTCAGCACTATCTATGATGCCAGGATCTCTCCCCTCGATAACCGGCTTAAGATTACGAAGGTTCCCAGGACGGCATTCATGATATCCACGGGTATCTCTGTACCGCTTACCCGTAAAAACCGATTGAACGGGCGGTACTATCGTAAACTGGTAGACGGCGAGCCCACGGGACCCGTGTATTACGTCCCGTTCGGCTGGTGCCTGATTGCGACAGTAAACATCATAACATTCAATTCGGCGGCATCGGGCTCAGCATTCAATCAAAAAATCGATGGCGGTTTCGGTATCGGCTATAAGATCAGTGATAACCTGCAACTGGCCGTCACCGGTGAGATGATCTCTTACAGGCAGCCCCGGCAGTTTTTGCTGGATGGCTATAATGACAAGATACTCACCGCCCCCACTGGCGAGGTGATTAGTTCGATCAATCCGGATGACAATAACTACTTCCGCGATAAATACATGCCTGCCATCTCGTTCAAGTTCTTTTACTTGTTTTCTTACAAACCATTGAAGTAAACCTCAACTCAAAACAACATTATATGAAGAAGTTAACATTGATACTGCTGTTGTTCGCGAGCCCACTTCCAGGTGTCTGCCAGAATTGCGAGCTGATCGCGCAATACGGAGTGTATGATACCAGAACACTCAATATTTCCCGTGAACGTGCGATTTCCTTTCTGAGTTTTTTTAGAAAAGATACCCGGATGACATTCGAAGAAGCGAAAGACTATTCCGCCAGTATTGGTATTCCGATAGAAACCGTAATGGTGAGTTTAGGTTTCAGCGCATCGGAAACAGGGTACAGGCAATTCGTGGAATCCGTGATGGCTATGACAACATACAATGAAATATTTATAGAAAAGGTTGTTGCCACATCCCGCATCATCAATGCGGATATCCTTCGGGTGCTGCAGGAGTGTTACCGGATACCGGGCATACATGCCCGTATAGAGCATACAGAAGATCCCGAACTGTCATTTCTGGTATTGTTTTTTAAATGGGATGGCAATCACAACCCCGTTACAGTGGAGGTAGCTGTATCAGATCGGACAGGTCTTTCATTTGATGGAGTCAGGTTGAGCGGGACAAGGAAGAGTTATCTGGTAGGACCTGACGAGGAGCGCCGTATTTCGATCAAAAGGACCAGGAACACAACTGTTGGATTCACGCTGAGGGTTACACGTCAGTCGGGCGCAAGTGTGATCACCCGTACCGGCAACATGTCGATCTATAAAACAAAAGTACAGGTCACTCCCACCCGCGAGTATATCGTGGAGCGGATCAGAAAAAGTGAACTACCCCGCACTCCGGGAGCACGGTGGCTTGGCGGCGGCGATGAGGAGCTCAAGCGGTTTGAAACCACCGAACTCTCAGGTACTTTCAACCTTGGAGTTGAAGGTTCGAAATTGGTCGGAAATATCCTGGCAACAATCACAGAGAAAGTAAATAATCATACGAATTTTGAGATCAAGCATACTTACCAGTTGTATACTGCGCCGGCAGGCTGGCGAATTGTCGGCTATGGGGTGGAGAACGAACCGTTCGGTTCGTCCATGACTGCCCTGGGTCCTGTAAGACAGTCAGGATGGGTAAGCTCGCCCTTGTTTACCACCGGACCACTTCAATCATATGTCTGGCAGGGTGATTCGGGTCGCGATCAGGATCAGATAGAGGGGTGCTGGATAAAGCCTACTCTCAAAGAAATTGTCGTTCTGCTTGAAAAAAACTGATCGGTGAAAAATCCCAATCGGGACTTTTTTTTGCTGCTTGGAAATGTACAAACAATACCTTTACTTTGAATTACAAAGTACTTTTAAAACATTTAAATCACCCTTAGACTATGTCACAGACACAAACTGCCTTTCATTCTTACAGCCCCTATGCCCGCCTTTTCGTCCGGATGACCATTGGGGCCGGGATCGGTATGATCCTCATCTCCCTCTTTCTAATAACTGCTGGCAAAGCCCCGGTAGATGTCCCTAACTACTGGATTATCCGCCCACTCGCCGCGATGGGCTTCGCAGGCGCAAATGCAGGTGTATTCTATTTCCTGATGGATCATTTCCGCGAACAGGGCGGCATCAAAAAAATACTGGCCAATATCGCCAGCCTCATTGTCTTTATCCTGGGTATGTGGCTGGGCGCTGTGGCAGGACTCGATGGGGTGTTTTGGAATTGAGCCCCTGCGGGATGCGGGCCTGCCTGCCGGAGCGAAGCGGAGGTAGGATGCGGGATAAAACTTTGCGTCTTTGCTCACTTTGCTCCCGAAGCCTCGGGATTTGCGTGCCGGGATGCTGGACTATCCAGATTCCGGAAACCCAAAAAAAAGCCCCCAGCAATGCTGAGGGCTTGTGCCCAAGACTGGATTCGAACCAGCACGCCGTTTCCAGCGCTACCACCTCAAGGTAGTGCGTCTACCAATTTCGCCACCTGGGCCCGAGGGAGGGCAAATATAGGATATTTGCGCTTTGCCGCGCATCATCAACAGCAGAAAATCTGCTTTTTTACACCAGGTTTTTCAAAATGATCCGGAACGTTGTCCCCTTCCCGATCTCCGAACTTTTTACAAAGATCTCCCCCTGGTGATACTGGCTGATGATCCGCTTCGATAAACTCAACCCAAGACCCCAACCCCTTTTCTTGGTCGTAAATCCTGGCTTGAATACCGTCGATATATGCTGCTTACTGATCCCTTTTCCCGTATCCGTTACATCAATTACAATCCGGTCCTTCTCTTCCCGTATGTCCACCCGGATACTGCCCTTGCCCTCCATTGCATCCAACGCATTCTTCAATAAATTCTCTATCACCCAATCAAACAACGGGGGTGAGATCCGGGCGATCACATGGTCTTTCCCGTGCGTATCCACGAGGAAATTGATCCTTCCAGGCGAACGCTTCCGGATATACTCCACCATACTGTTGATCTGTGTTACCAGGTTATGTTCCTCCAGTTGCGGAGTGCTTCCAATCTTCCCGAACCTATCCGAGACAAGCCGCAGCCGGTTTACATCTTTTTCCAGTTCCTGGATGATCGCCTGGTTTTCCGGCCGGTCACGCATCACCTCCACCCAGCCTTCCAGGCTTGACACGGGAGTGCCCAACTGATGGGCTGTTTCCTTTGCCATGCCTGCCCAGACCTGGTTCTGTACGGAACGATAACTACTTCGCAACGCAAAAACAGTGACGATGATAAACAGCCCGACAATGAACAATTGGATCAGGGGATAATAACGAACCTCATTCAGCAGCGAAGTATGCCCGAAATAATACCGGTTGATCCGCGTCGAATCGAGCGGATCCGTAAAAATGATGGGCTGGTTGATCGACTTCAGGCTTTCCAGTTGCTCCTGCAGGTAAGCCGGACTGTTTGCCGCCCGGGCAGAATCGAGGTTTACATAGTTTGTTACACTGTCCCTCCCATCCGTCTCAATAATAGGGATATCGTCATTTTCCGAAAGTATTTTGAATGATAACCGCGTATCGGATATTTCAGGATTAAGAAATGATTTGCTTGCTTCCACCCACAACTCTACCTTGCGCCGCTCTTCACTCGCGATCTTACGGGCGAGGTATCGGGAATAAAAGATAGTACCGATCACAATTCCGATTGCAATAGCAGCCAGGCCTGTCCGCCAGTTCAAGAGTTGCTGAAACATAGCCGAAGTTAAGGATAACAACTTTCCGCCCGCCAGCAGCGGACGCCCGTCTGGCAGTCGAGGGAATTTCCCCAACGTATGAAGGTGTAAAAACGGTTGACTTGTGGCTTGATCCCTCCATATCTTTAAAATTTTCCGGCCGGTTTGTGCCATTTTTCCCTTGCGCATAAAATCCGGCATTAAATTTTCGCATAAATACAATCAACCTATCCTAAAACGGGCTGCCGAAAACGTCAGAGTAGGCACTTCTGCTATGAGTACATACCTTGTTGGAACCACCACTTCCTCCATCCGGTTTCATTTTGATCTTACCACCATAGGCCTGGCCGCATCGCGGGCAGTGTTGTATGACGAGACCAATGACAACCCGGTATCTGTCGGTACATCCGTAGATGCTACGGGCGACATAACCTGGAAAACACTCGTGAATGCCAATCTCCCCGGTCGGATCCTCACCGTATTGTGTAAAGTTGATTTCTCCCTTTTGGGCGATGAGAAAACGAGAAAGAAAGAGTTCGAGAAACTGAAAGCAGTCTGCGGACTCGACGATGGTGAAGAAGGTTCGAAGCGCATCGATCAGCCTGATCATAAAATCGCGGCGGACGATTTTTCCGTGGCTCACATTTACTTCATCATTCACCTGCAATAAGCTCATGAAAAAATATCTGTCCCTCGCTGTTACGCTGAGCGCAGCTTTCGCTCTGCATGCACAGGTAAAAACACTACAGCCGGCTAATCTATCACTGCCTAACTCACCTTCATTCAAATTACTGGATCTCGTGCCGGTAAGCAGCCAGGCACCTCAAACACCGCGCGAATTTTCCCTGGGCATTTTGAGTTCGCTGCAGGACAACAATGGCTGGCCAACCAATTACTCGGCAGAGTTCACCCCTTACTGGTGGTTGAATGGGCCAAAGAGGAATGTGTACAGCTATCTCGGCATCCGGCGGCCCGCAAAGGCGGGTGATGTGAACGTCGTCCGTGGTAATCCATTTGCGGGAATGCAGTTCACGAGTTTTTCTATATCCTTCATGAAGGAAGATATGCTGCCCGATAAGGACACGAATGCGCAAAGAATCATATCGGGTGGATTGCATACTAATCTTATACGTATCTATTCAAAGAAACAGTTGCGTGCTGCTTATGCAAAGATCGATGCCTGGCATAAGGCGGCACAGGAAGATCTTGATGCGCTCACCGGTAACATCAACCCCCTTCTTCCGCCGGATACCATTGCTGCCAGGTTGCGTGCTGCTGCCAATGGACAAATGCGTTCGACTAAACATGCAGCGGCCCTGGGTGAACAGATGGAAATGAAACCGATCCTGCAAGTAGATATATCTGCTGCTTATGCAGGATACATTATCAACGACAAGACAAAAACGGGCCGCGCTGGCGTGTGGATGAGTGTCAATTCTTTTGTACCATGGAATTTTAAAAAGGACATACCATCAAACTTTTTTTCACTGTCATTACTGGCCCGCTATTTCCAGAACAACTTTGCGTTGTATGAAAATGCAGCGTTTGCTTCGACAAATTCGTTTGACATTGGCGGGCGTGTATCGCTGGAGATAAAATCATTCAGTATTGGCGTGGAAGCGATACATCGGGAAAACAAGAAGCTGAAAAATTTCGCGAAGGAGGACCGGTTGATCGGTATACTGAATTACAAGATCGGGAAGAAACTATACCTGCATGGAACGTATGGCAAAAATTTCGCGGCGAATAAAAAACTGCTGACCTCGTTCGGGATCAATTGGGGATTCGGGGAGGAGAAGGTTGAATTGCCTTGATGCTTGTTTCACGCCAAGACGCAAAGGAGGCAAAGACGCCAATCAATTTCCTTTGCGTTCTTCGCCTTCTTTGCGCCTTTGCGAGAAACTAGTGCCCCAGGCCGGGGTCGAACCGGCACTCGCATTGCTGCGAACAGGATTTTAAGTCCTGCGTGTCTACCAATTTCACCACCAGGGCAGGTAGTCATCACATGAAATAACCACAAAAAAAAATCCCCTCTTTTTACAGAGAGGACCTGAGCGGAAGACCGGGCTCGAACCGGCCACCCCGACCTTGGCAAGGTCGTGCTCTACCAAATGAGCTACTTCCGCAATTTGC
Organism: Bacteroidota bacterium; assembly: GCA_023430465.1. Classification (GTDB taxonomy): domain Bacteria; phylum Bacteroidota; class Bacteroidia; order Chitinophagales; family Chitinophagaceae; genus JAEZAM01. The sequence goes on from JAEZAM010000123.1 coordinate 8,962, forward strand.
TCGCCGACCTTTTATAACCGGCTCACTGTCTAAAGAACTAAAGGGGTGCAAAAATAAGGACTGTACCCTTTTGAAAAAAATTTTTACAAACTTTATTTATATACCGGGTTGTACAACGTACTCTCCTGCACATGAACCTCCGGCTTGTCAAACCGTTTTGTATACAATTTGAAACAACCACCCCAGGACGCCGCCACCAGGCAAAAAACACTCAGGTAAAAAATAAATGCAGACGAAGAAACCCAGTTATGGGCAAAGTCCTTATCCTGCACTTTCTTCAACTCTTCCTGGTAATCGTCATGTGTTGGAGTCATGTTAAAAAATTGTGTTGCAAAAATAAGGGTTCATTCAAATAAATCAAGTCCTTTTCATCACAATTTCTGAAAACCTGTTGCGCTTCTTTATGAAGTGTTGCCAGATCACACTCCCCCGATAGTATCCACTTAATTTACCGCCGCGCTTCCTCGGAAATACCGACACCGACTGGTAACGGAACAACCATGTCAGAAAGCCTCCCTGCGCACGCAGCACCGCTTTAAAATATCCGCTGTCACCTCCTACCAGGCCCTTCACAGCTGTCGTCCAGTCGAGCAGTACCCGCACCGGAAACACCCAACATTTATCAAGCGTATCAAGATTCTTCCAGAGCATGATCAGGTTATTGCGAAAATTGAGGTAAGTCTTACGGCTGTTTCCCCGCGGCAACGTGCCTCCACCCACATGATACACCCGCGATGCAGGACATACATATATTTTATGTCCCTCCAGTTGCATTCGCCAGCACAGATCTATCTCCTCCTGGTGTGCAAAGAAATAATTATCCAATCCGCCTGCTTCATGATACACTGAAGCCCGGACAAACATCGCTGCACCCGTTGCCCAGAATATCGGTGATGTATCATCATACTGGCCGCTGTCTGTTTCACAATGATCAAAGATGCGGCCGCGGCTAAACGGATAACCTAGCTGATCGATCCAGCCACCCCCGGCGCCGGCATACTCGAACCTGCTACGTTCTGCATACGATAAAATCTTTGGCTGACACGCAGCAATGGTAACATCATGCTCAAGAAGGCTCACCATCGGATTCAGCCAGTCTGCTTCCACCTCCACATCCGAATTCAGCAGCACATAATAGTCCGCTGTCACCAGTTTCAACGCTTCGTTGTAGCCCCTGGCAAAACCAAAATTTTGTTCATTAATAATGATTCGGATCGTTGGATAATTACTTCGCAAAAAAGCAACCGAACCATCGGTAGAAGCATTGTCAGCCACGATGATCTCGTGATTGCCATAGCTGGTCCGGCATAATGCAGGAAGAAATTTTTCCAGGAAGGATCGCCCGTTCCAGTTCAGAATAACAACGGCAACTTTCGGTGATTGATTCAAGAGAAGCTATTTCACTGGATAATAATAATTGAATAGAAAAGATGAATTCAATATCCTTCTTCAACAATCAAAAATACCATGTTATCCCGGCCTTTGCAAAAAATGGCGTGCCGGGTGTGAAGTGAATCTCCGACACAGGATCGGTCTCGCCGGCAAGTTTGCTTTCCGTATCGAATTGGGTTTCTTTCCAACGTACATCGAAAATATTCTGGACCGACACCGTTGCCTCCCATTTCTTTTTCCGGTATTGCAGCAGCATATCCGCCACCACATAACCTTCCGCAATGATCGAATTATCCTCATTGGCCGGGCGATCGCCCATCCACCTGTAACGCAGGCTGCCGCTCCAGCCCCGCTGATTATTTACGGTAATTCCGCCAATGCTTGTAACTACCGGAGCCAGCGGAAGCCTGTCGGCTTCTTTCGGTTCGTCCATGGCACGGCCATGGGAGTAGTTTGCATCCAGATCCAAATGCATCCAGGAGAATGGCTGATAGCGCAGTGAAAGATCCACACCCATCCGGCGACTCCGGCCACCTGGCTCCACAATGCCCTCATCCCCTACATACACAAATTCCTGGTCAAGCTTAAGATACCAGAGTGCAGACTGCACCATCACATTACGTGCTGGCTTAATGATGAAGCCGATATCAGTACCATAAGCAGCAGGCAATACCTCACGCCCACCAGTTTGCACCACCACGCGGGTATCATTGGAATGGAAGCCACGACCCAGCGACACGTACAACCGCGTACTGGGGGCAGCCTGGTAGTTGAAGTTTATTTTCGGGCTGACTATTCCGGCACTGGCGGTTGTCCTCTCATTCTGCAGTTTGTCCTTATATACTGATCTGAACTGATCAAATCTTAAGCCTCCGTCCATGCTGAATTTGCGGCTGAACCTGGCGGACTGGCCGATCCACGCATAGGCGTTCAGCTCGTGCACATCTCCTTTCATTACAGGTGTAATAACCGTAACCCTCTCCCGCGTACGCGAGAGTTCCGAGTCATCTGTTTGATCGTAGCGCAGGCCCGCACCGACAGTAGTCTGCATTTGGGTATTACCCGCATAGGAAGTAGTCGAATATTTTACCGAATAGCCTGCCAGGTTTCTTTTTTCAACCTGCCTGATCTGGTCGCCGTCTACTGGATTGTTGAGGTAAAAAGTAAAATTGGAAAACAAAGTAAAATCATACCGCACATAATAGGCCTGTTGGGTCACGGACGAGCGATCGCTGAGCCTGGTCAATAGTTGAGTATTCAACTGGTATCGGCCAGTGTTACCGCCCTCGTTTGGGTCGATGGCGCCGAAGAATCCGATCAATCCCGCCTGCAACGCCCGCTCAGGGATTTGTCCCGAGGCTTTCCACTTACTATGAAATGCAGAACCGCTTACACTGAACCGACTGCGGCCAAGAGCCCTGGTATATTTTGTAAAAAAATTAAACCGGTTGAAATTCTGCGGATGATCAAAATAACCTCGGGTGTACATGTATTCCGGCGCAATGAGCAATGATTCATCTGCCTGCTTTTTCTTACCTAACACTTCAATCAAACCAACCGCGCGGAAGGTTCCAAACTGACCAGCCTCGACTTTCACTATGTTCTCCGCAACGGAAGTGCGTGTTTGAAAATCAACATAACCTGCAGTGGCAAAATTCCCGCGATCCACATCATAGGGTCCCTTACGAAAATCAACTTTATTGATCAGTTCCGGGATCAGGTAATGGAGATCAGCATAGCCCTGGCCATGTGCATGAGAAACCATGTTGACGGGCACGCCATCTACAGTAATATTAATGTCGGTACCGTGATCAATGTCAAACCCACGAAGAAACAACTGCTCGGCTTTACCGCCACCCGCATGCTGGCCGATGAATAAGCCCGGCACGAGACGAAGCACATCCTGCGAACTGGTAGTCGGCCGAAGCGAAATATCCAGGGCACTCACCGACCGGAAGTTATTTCTTGCAACAGGGTCCAGCACCAGCGACCGCAACTCAACTACTTTTGGTGAAAGCCGAAGTGCTCCGCCCGTTTCTCCTCCCCTTATCCTTATTTCAGCGTAGCCACTCGCAGACACCACGAGCGTATCGGTTGGCCACGCTTTGATGGAAAATTTCCCCGTGGCATCCGACCAGGCCACCGAACCATCGCGACCATTGGTAAGCACAGCGCCTTCCACCGGAAGCCCCGTTGCGTCGTCAACAAGCTTCCCTGTTACAAGTTGAGCCTGGGCATGAAGAGCGAAAGAAATCAACAGCAGTATTGGCAAGAGCAATGGTTTTCTCATCATGCCCGCAAAATAGGAATTCGGTGCGATCCCCTGCCGCCATCATGTCTCATTTATATGAACGGCAACCTGGAAGTGATTGTCGAAATGCATTATTTTCATCCAGTTACAAACAGATTTTTCCATCCGTAAGGATTGTTTATTTTTGCTAAAAAATTTGGTATGCCGGATATTAAGTGCCCCGCCTGTAGCCATGAGTTTCCCCTCGAAGAGGCCGTGTCGGAAGATTATAAGAGAGAGTTGAAGGAGAAGATGGTGCAGTACAAGAAGCAAAAAGAGGAAGAGATCGCCCGTAAGGAGCAGGAATGGCAGCGCGCACTTGATAAAAAAGAATCGGAGTTCAACCGGCTGATGCAGGCTGAAAAAGAAAAGCTGCAACAGCAACTGGAGTCACAATTGCGAAAATCAATCAGCGCTGATTTCGAGAACCAGTTGCGGCTGCTGGAGAACAATGAAAAAGAAACGCAGGAAAAACTGCGGCTGGCCCGCCAGAGAGAAGTCGAGTTTCTCCGGCAGGAACAGGAACTAAAGAATCGTGAAGCTGAGTTGGAGATCACCATTCAACGACAACTCCAAAAAGACAGGGAGAAGTTAACGGAGGATATCCGCAAGATCGAAGAACAAAAGAATGCCTCCCGCGAAACGGAATACCAGTTTCGGTTGAAAGAACTGGAGAAACAACTCGAGGATCAGAAAAAACTGGCGGACGAAATGAAGCGGCGCGCAGAGCAGGGTTCGATGCAGCTCCAGGGAGAAGTGCAGGAGCTTGCACTCGAAGAAATGCTGCGTGCCGCATTCCCCTTTGACCTCATAACTGAAGTGGGCAAAGGCGTTCGTGGAGCGGACTGCATTCAAACTGTGCGCGATCAGTTTGGCCAGGAATGTGGTGATATCATTTATGAAAGTAAGCGCACCAACGCGTTCTCGGCCGATTGGATTGAAAAATTGAAAGCAGACATGCGCAGCCAGGGTGCAGAGATTGCCGTGATCGTTACCAAAACGATGCCGCGAGATATGGAATGCTTCGGCGTTCGCGATGGCGTCTGGATATGTTCATTTGGTGAAGTGAAAGCCCTCGCCTCGGTGTTACGGGATGGGGTACTTCGGGTATATCGTGCTGCGAAGAATAAGGAAAACGTGGGCGACAAGATGCACCTCTTATATGACTACCTGACCAGCGCTGAATTTGCGGAGCAATGGAAAGCCATCCGCGAAGGGTTCATGAGCATGAAAATGTCGATCCAGAAAGAACGGGATGCCATGGAAAAACTCTGGAAATCCAGGGAGAAACAATTGGAGAAAGTTTTATTGAATGCTGCTCATATCCGCGGTTCGGTGGAAGGCATATCAGGCATGGATGATGTGGACCTCAACCTCCTCGAAATCGGTGACAGCCCGGAAGATTGATGATCTTACTGCGCGCTGATATTGGCTGGCACCTATCTTTGCGCCATGTTAAAAGCTGGTATACTCGGTGGCGGCCAACTCGGCAGAATGTTGTTGCAGGCTGCGGCCAACTACCCGGTGGAAACTTTCGTACTGGAGAATGATCCCGCCTGCCCCTCAGCACATCTTTGCCATCATTTCGTTCATGGTGACATCCGCGATTTCGACAGTGTATATGCCTTCGGCAAACAGGTGGATGTACTCACTATCGAGATTGAAAATGTTAACACAGATGCTTTGGAAAAACTCGAAGCTGAAGGCCTGTGCATTTTCCCCAGACCTGCTGTGTTGAAGACGATCAAGAACAAGATCCTGCAAAAACAATATTATCAGCAACACGAGATCCCATCGCCGGCCTTCGTGATTACCAACGATCACGAGGAACTGAAACAGCAAACCGGCTTTCTTCCGGCAGTACATAAACTGGCTGAAGGCGGGTATGATGGAAAAGGTGTCCAGATCATCCGAAAAGCAGAAGAACTGGACAAAGGATTTGCGGCTCCCTCTGTACTCGAGAAACTTGTTTCGGTGAAAAAGGAAGTGGCCGTCATCGTCGCCATATCCAGCTCTGGTGAAACTGCCCTATATCCCCCTGTTGAAATGGTGTTCGACCCGGTCCTGAATTTGCTGGACTATCAATTGTGCCCGGCCGATGTCGATGAGAAGACGTTGTGGAAACTGGAAGCAATCGCACTGACCACGGCACGAAATTTCAAATCCCCCGGTCTGTTTGCCATTGAAATGTTTGTAGATAACCAGGGTGATGTATTTGTAAATGAAACCGCGCCAAGAGTACACAACAGTGGTCACCATACGATAGAAGCGCATTACAGCTCCCAGTTTGATATGCTCTGGCGGATCATGCTTGGGTACCCACTGGGCAACACGGATGCGATTCTTCCCTCCGTAATGGTCAATATCATTGGCGCAGAAGGTTTCAGTGGAAAGGTAGTCTATGAGGGTCTGGAAGACGTGTTGAAAATAGACAATGTGTTTGTACACCTCTATGGCAAACTGGAGACCCGGCCCGGTCGGAAGATGGGCCATGTAACTATAATCAGCCGGGAAAAACAGGAATTACTGCACCAGGCGAACAAAGTTCGTCGTTCATTGTTGCCAAAAGCCTAGACCACTCATCCGCTTGACAAACCATTCATCACAGGGCTACTGCCCTGCGAAGGTACTGCAACCGGTTGACGTCCAATACCAGCCTGCCTGCTTTTCATTTTTCCCGGCCGTTTACATTCGGTCGGCATTTATAAACTTTGATTCAATTGAAAACAACACAAACCATCGCTTCCACGCTGTCTGTATGCATGATCACGAGTCTGTTAGTTGCCTGTGGCGGTAAAAAAGAAGCCCCGAAAGCAGCTCCCAATCCCCAGCAAATGGCCATGCGGGTTGATGCCTACGTGGTCAGGGCGCAGCCTTTTGCTGAAAATATTGAAGTACCGGGTTCCGTGATTGCCAATGAAGCTACGGAGATCCACCCCGAGATTTCGGGCCGCCTGATACAACTGAATGTTGCAGAGGGTAAAATGGTCTCCAAAGGCACTTTGCTCGCTAAGCTTTACGATGCCGATCTGCAGGCCCAGCTCAGGAAACTGCAGGTACAGTTGCAGATCGCCAAGACTAACGAAGAACGATCTTCCCAGTTGCTGGCCATCCAGGGCATATCCAAAGCTGATTATGATGCCAGCCTGCTGAATGTCCGGAACATCCAGGCGGACATAGATATTATCCGCACAAATATTGTACGTACCGAGATCCGCGCTCCCTTCAGCGGGCGATTGGGTTTGAAGAACATAAGTCCCGGGGCTTATGTCACTCCGGCCACCATCATTGCTGTGATCAACCAGACCAACCAGTTGAAGCTTGATTTTACCGTTCCGGAGAAATATTCCTCGCAGATCAAGATAGGTCAGTTTGTTTCCTTCACTTATGAAGGTTCCAACAAGATGTACCAGGCGAGGATCACAGCTACAGAGTCTTCCGTAACAGAAACAACCCGAAGCCTCATGGTCCGGTCGGTGGTGGAAAACAAGGATGCCAACCTGTTGCCCGGTGCGTTTGCAAAAGTTAAACTGAGTTTCGACCCGGATCCAAATGCAATCCTTGTACCCACCCAAGCGGTGGTGCCACAGGCAAGAGGTAAAAAGGTTATCAGATATGACAACGGACTGGCAAGTTTCATCGATGTCACGACTGGTGTGCGCGATTCTGCCCGCGTGCAGATCACGGAGGGATTGCGGGCAGGTGATACCGTTGTGGTGACGGGGTTACTGAGCATCCGTCCTGATGCAAGGTTACAGATCAACAAGATCATAAACTGATTGTGTTCATCCCGCCGAAGATCAGCGGGCTCAATAAAATCTTATGAATATTTCCGAACTGAGTTTAAGAAGGCCGGTACTTGCCATTGTGATGAATATCATCATCGTGGTATTCGGTATCATCGGGTTCAAATTCCTGGGGATACGTGACTACCCGGCTATTGACCCGCCAAACATTAGCGTGCGTACTTCTTATGCGGGTGCCAATGCCGAGATCATCGAAACGCAGATCACCGAGCCGCTGGAAAAGGCGATCAATGGTATAGCAGGTATCAAGAACATGACGTCCAGCAGCAGCAACGGTACGAGCAATATAAATGTGGAGTTTGATCTTTCCATCGATCTCGAAGCTGCTGCCAACGATGTACGCGATAAGGTATCCCAGGCACAACGCTCACTCCCACCCGATCTCGAAGCGCCGCCCGTGGTATCAAAAGCGGATGCCAGCTCGGATGCCATCCTTTCCATGACCGTGCAAAGCAATACGCGCAACCAACTTGAGATGACGGAGTATGCCAATAATGTGCTCGTGGAGCGACTCCAAACGATCCCGGGTGTGAGTGGTATACAGATATGGGGCGAAAAGCGTTATGCCATGCGTATCTGGATCAACCCTGGCAAGCTTTCGGGTTACGCCCTCACACCTGGCGATGTACAAACAGCGCTCCTACGCGAAAACGTTGAACTGCCATCTGGTAAGATCTCCGGCTCTGCAACCGAACTTACCGTTAGAACTTTTGGCCGATTGAACACGGAAGAAGAATTCAATAATGTTGTTGTTAAAAACATCAACGGTGCTGATATCAAGATCCGCGACATTGGTGAAGCCGTGTTGGGCCCGGAAAATGAAGAGACCGTTTTGAAAGAAAGCGGCATACCCATGATCGCACTGGCGGTGGTACCACAGCCGGGCTCCAACTATGTGGCCATCTCGAATGAATTTTACACCAGGCTGGAATCGATCAAAAAAGATGTGCCGTCTGACATCAAGATCAATATAGCCCTTGACCAGACCAAGTTCATCAAGCAGTCTATTGCTGAGGTGGAAGAAACCCTGCTCATTTCGATCACACTGGTGATCCTGATCATTTACCTGTTCTTCCGTGACTGGCTCATTGCCATCCGTCCGCTGATCGATATTCCCATTTCGCTCATTGGTGCTTTTTTCGTGATGTACCTGATGGGCTATACCATCAATGTATTGTCATTGCTCGCGATCGTACTAGCAACCGGACTTGTGGTGGATGACGGTATCGTTGTGACAGAGAATATTTATAAAAAAATGGAAGCCGGCATGGGCAAATGGCAGGCGGCTCTGGAAGGATCCAAAGAGATCTATTTCGCGGTAATCGCCACCTCCATCACACTCGCAGTTGTATTCCTTCCCATTATCTTCCTCCAGGGTTTTGTGGGCAGCCTCTTCCGTGAATTCGGGATCGTTGTTGCCGGTGCCGTATTGATCTCGGCATTTGTCTCACTAACCCTTACACCGGTATTGAACGTAAAACTCAGCAAGAAGGATGTACACAAACACTCCTGGTTTTATAGAAAAACAGAACCATTTTTCCGCGGGATGGAAAATGGCTATGAGCGCGCATTGAAAGGATTCATGAAAGTGCGCTGGCTGGCTATCCCGATCGTATTGGCGTGTTTTGCCATTATAATTTTCATCGGCGGTAATCTGCAGTCAGAGCTCGCGCCGATGGAAGATCGCAGCCAGTTCCGTCTGCAACTGTCCGCTCCGGAGGGTACTTCCTTTGATGCGATGGATCAATACGTTGATCGCCTTTCCGGGCTGATGATCGATTCTATTCCGGAAAAAGAAGTTATTCTCAGTGTCACCTCCCCCAGCTTCGCCGGCTCCGGTAATGCCAACACCGGCTTTGTGCGTGTAACCCTGGTTGACCCCAACGAACGTTCCCGTTCCCAGGAAGAGATAGTTAACATGGTTAACAAGAATCTGCCTAAATACAATGAGGGACGTGCCTTTGCGATCCAGGAACAAACGATCTCTGTTAACCGCCGCGGTGGTCAGCCGGTTTCGTTTGTACTTCAGAATAATAATTTCGAAAAACTAACCGCCATCATTCCAAAGTTCCTGGAAGAGGCAAACAAGAGTACCGTATTGCAGCAGGTGGATGTTGATCTGAAGTTCAACAAACCAGAGCTTCGTGTGGAAATTGACCGGTTGAAAGCCAGTGAACTTGGCGTGAGCGTAAACGATATTTCTGAAACACTGCAGCTTGCCTACAGTAATCGGCGGCTTGGATATTTCACCAAAGACGGAAAGCAATACCAGGTAATGGGCCAGGTGGCGCGTTCTGACCGGGATGACCCAGACGATCTGAAGGTTTTGTTCGTTAGAAACAACCGTGGTGAAATGATCAGCATGGACAATCTGGTAAAGGTGGAAGAATCCAACACCCCGCCAACCATCTATCACTTTAACCGATATAAGTCTGCCACAATCTCTGGTGGGCTTCAGCCCGGTGCGACCATCGGGGATGGAATCGCGGAAATGGAGCGGATCGCAGACGGGTTACTCGATGAAACCTTCTCAACAGCGCTCTCGGGTTCTTCCCGTGACTTTGCCGAGAGCAGCAGCAATACGAGTTTTGCGTTCCTGCTTGCGCTTGGACTCATCTTCCTGATCCTGGCAGCACAATTTGAAAGCTTCATTGACCCGGTCATCATCATCATCACCGTACCATTGGCGATTGCCGGGGCCGTATTGTCGCTCTGGTTGTTTGGCCATACGATCAACATCTTCTCACAGATCGGTATGATCATGCTGATCGGACTTGTAACGAAAAATGGTATCCTTATCGTGGAGTTTGCCAACCAAAGCCGGATGAAAGGCATGGAAAAAAAGGAAGCCGCGATTTATTCCGCTGTGCAGCGTTTGCGGCCTATCCTCATGACCAGCCTCGCGATGTCGCTCGGTGCACTGCCACTGGCGCTTTCACTAGGAGCTGCGGCTACCAGCCGTATTCCGCTTGGTATCGTGATCGTAGGCGGTATCATGTTTTCGCTGGTGCTTACGCTGTTCGTATTGCCGGTTGTGTACTCCGTATTATCCAGGAAAAAGAAAAAAAGTGAACTGGATGAATTATTGCAGGATAAATCCGGGCATGCCTCACATGAAGGCCCTGTTCAAATATAATTTCATGAGAAACGTATTTTTTATAGTTGCATTTTTCGCATCAGTAGCCACAACGCAGGCACAGACAAGGCTATTAACCGTTGAAGAGGCTGTCGCGACGGCACTTCAGAATAATTATGACATCCAGATTGCGCGAAATGATTCGATGGTGGCGGCACTTGATTATTCATACCGTGACCTCGCGTTTTTCCCCACGCTTAATGCTACAGGTGGAGTGATCTTCAACAACAACAATCAACGGCAGACGCTGGCGGACGGAACCAAGCGGGAACAAAAAGGGATTCGATCCAATAACACTGCCGCTGCCGTTCAACTCGATTGGGTGCTGTTCGATGGCTTCCGTATGTTCGCCACCCGTGACAAAGCAGCAGAGTTTGTCACGCTGGGAGAATACACGATCCGGAACCAGGTGGTCAACACCATTTCCACTGTCGTAACTACTTACTATAATATCGTAAGGCAGAAACAACAGATCAAGGCCACCGATGAACAGATTGTATTAAATGAGGAAAGGGTCCGGCTATCCCAATACAAACTTGATATTGGTACTGGCATCAAACCAGACGTACTGCAATCCCGGGTTGACCTCAACGCACAAAAGGCGCTGAAACTCGAACAGCTTGCACTGGTAGATCAATTGAAAGAGCAACTGAACCAGTTGATGAACGTGAAAAGCCGGACGAATTTCGACGTAAGTGATTCCATCCCGCTAAATACAACGATCGCGCTGGGAGATATGCAGGAAGGTGTGGATTCAACCAGCCCGGCATTGCTGCTAGCCCGAAAGAATGTTGACATCGCGCGCCTGACATTGCGGGAACGCAAGGCCGATCTGCTCCCGGTTATATCGTTCAATTCGGCATATAATTTTTCTAAAACAGACAATAAAACGGTTATCAATCCCTTCTCCCCTCTTTTCAACCAGTCGAACGGGCTGAATTACGGCCTCAGTGCCTCTATCCCGATCTTCAACCGGCTCAATGGCCGCAGACTGGTAAGGCAGGCGCGACTTGATATCAACTACCAGCAGTTGGTCTATGAAAACCAACGGTCACTGGTTAACCTGAATATCCTGAATGCATTCCAGAATTACGAGCAGAAGAAACAGGCATTGGCGCTGGAAGAAGAAAATATTTTGCTGGCCAGGGAGAATGTGGACATCGTTCTTCAGACATATCGACTTGGAGCGGCCACGCTGATCCAGCTCCGTGAAGCACAGAGCAGTCTTGAACTGGCAAACAACCGGCTCATAGCTGCCCGATATGACACGAAGCTTGCTGAGACTGAACTGCTCCGGCTCCGGGGTACCCTGGGCCGGTAGGGACCTGATTCAGAAAAATCAAGTAGGTTTGAACCATGGCAGGAAATAATATAACTGGTACCGTTAAGGTTGGGATTGTAATGGGCTCGGACAGTGATCTCCCGGTGATGCAGCCCGCAGCCGATATTCTTCAGCATTTTAATATAGCCGCAGAGGTGACGATCGTTTCTGCGCATCGGACCCCCCTTCGTATGGTGGACTATGCAACCCGCGCGAGAGAGCGTGGCATCCGCGTGATCATTGCCGGTGCAGGGGGAGCAGCACATCTTCCGGGAATGATTGCGTCCGTCACAACTCTTCCCGTCATTGGAGTACCGGTGAAATCAAGTAATTCGATCGATGGATGGGATTCCGTCCTCTCTATTCTCCAGATGCCGAATGGCGTTCCCGTAGCCACTGTAGCCCTGAACGCCGCGAAAAATGCAGGTATACTTGCCGCACAAATACTTGGTGTCACTGACGACACCGTTGCAACAAGCCTTGCACAATATAAGAAGGAGATGGAGGATGAAGTATTGCATAAGGTGAAAGGGCTTCAGGCGAAAGGCCTTGTAAATGGCTTCGATAAATCCTAGTAAGGTCATGCAGTGCATTCAACGGCCTGTCACACTACTCTGGATACTGATACTATTCATTTCCGGTGGCTGTAATGCACAGCAAGACAAATTATATACTCCCACGCAGAGAACCGTTGAAGCCTTGATTGGCGAGACCCGGATCACGCTGCGCATCTCTACATACGGAATCGATTCCAGCATCACCTATTTTCACCTCCATGACGATGAGCAAACTGCACTTGCCCAGACCAGCCAGCATCTTGCGCGACACGGTGGACAGCTCATCAAGATAGAGAACGGAGGAAAACGAATTATCCGTTTCAGGCTATCAGGAAAAATATATGCGTTCGATCCCAACCGGATATTTTCTACAGCAGGTATATCGGCCACGCTTACACGATTCAGTGAATTTTCTTCCGATGCCATAACGCAGGTCAGCCGTTTTGCCGAAAAAATACTGCAGCTCATCCCTGGGAGTTCTCGCTGGATTGTGGCAGTACATAACAATACAGATGGAGGATTCTCCATCAAGAGCTACTTGCCGACGGGTGAATACGCAAGAGATGCCGCCGATGTGTTTGTCAACCCCCAGACGGATCCGGATAATTTTTTCCTTACCACCGACAGCCTCCTTTATCACCGGCTTTCATTGAAGAAATTCAGCACAGTTCTCCAGGACAATAAACTGGTGTCTCAGGATGGCTCGCTCAGTGTGTATTGTGGAGAGAACCAGCGCCCCTACCTGAATTGCGAAGCTCAACACTTGGACTCTGCTGCATTTCGCCGGATGGTTGACACAGCGCGCCGCGAGATAGATCAATTGATCAGGGTACAACACTAAGCCGGCTGCGTGATCCGGCAGTTCATCCGCCACTTCGTCCATTTCATTCAATCATCGCTCAGCCACGAAATTAAGCGAGCTTACCTTGCTTCAAATTCTGATAAAATGAAACAGGTAATACTGCTACTGGCCGTTCTGGCAATTTTCTCCATCGATACCAGTGCGCAATTGGGCGGACTCGTGAACAAGGTTAAAAACAAGGCCCAGCAAAGGCTTGACAGGAAAGTTGACAATGCAATCGATAAAACTCTGGATGAAGCTGAAGGTAAAAAAAGCCCGCAGTCGAACGGTAGTTCCTCAGGCGGCGTCAGTTCAGGTTCAAAGAAACAGGAAAGCGATGCACCTGAAGAAAATGGTCTGAAGAGCTATTCCAAATTTGATTTCATTCCCGGTGAAGCTATTTTATACTCCGAAGATTTCCAGCAGGATGAGATCGGTGAGTTTCCCCTGAACTGGAATACTGCAGGAAAAGGCGAGGTGGTGACGTTGAGCAATTTCCCGGGCAAATGGCTCCGGATGTTTGAGAATTCGATGTATTTAACTTCCAACAAAGCGTTGTTTACCAAAAATTTCACGCTCGAGTTTGATTTGGTGCTTGACATGAAATACAATGGCTACACGTTCCCGATGCTTTCCTTTGGTTTCCTGGCGACCGCGGAGGATTCAAGTACCGACAATAAATTTCTCGATCATTTTTATAAATACCAGGCCGCAGAGGTGTTCCTTCGTTTTGGGACGGAGAGAACAAGCTATACGTATATGTACGCATACAACGAAGGCAAGCGACATTTTACCACTGATAACCAGGAACTTCATAAGATCGAAAACTTCTATGGCAAGGTATCTCATGTCGCCGTGCAGGTTCAGGAACAGCGTGTTCGTATCTGGGTAAATGGTGAAAAAAAATATGATCTTCCAAAAGCAATGGGGAATAATCACATTTTTAACCAGATATTTTTTAAATTGTCGTCGTCCAGCTATAAGGATGATGAGCTGGGCTTCTATGTAAGTAACCTGAAAGTCGCTACAGGCAAGCCTGACACAAGGCACAAGCTTGTAGAAGAGGGTAAATTCTCCACAACAGGAATACTGTTTGACTTTCAAAGCGCGGTGATCAAGCCCGAATCATATGGCGTTGTCAAGGAAATTGCCGGTGTGTTGAAAGACAATGGCTCTATCCGGATCAAGGTATTGGGCCATACGTCCAATGACGGAGATGACAATGCCAACATGGAGCTGTCCCGCAAACGTGCTGCGGCTGTAAAAGATCTGCTTGTATCAGAATTCAGTATTGATGCATCCCGGATCGAGACGGAAGGAAAAGGTGAGACACAGCCGATAGCCGACAACAAGACCAAAGAAGGAAAATCTGCCAACAGGCGGGTTGAATTCATCAAATTATAACTGCAACCACCGCCAGCTAACTGACCATGCGATCGCCTTTTCAGATCTTACTGACATCTGCCGTCGGGCTGCTGCTGTCCTTTTCAGCAAGGAGTATCATCATTGCTGACAAGACGGCAACCGATACTACAGGCTTGAATACGGCTACTCACAATAGCTATACGGCTGATAGCGCCAGCAACAACATGCTGTTTCATCTCTCCGAGCTCGATGCCATGGTCCGAAGCACGGGCCGGGCGACACTGCACCTGGGAAAAACGGCTCAGGGAAAAGATATCAATGCCTATTACTTCAAAGGTGTATCATCGCTGAATGCGCTTGTGATGGCGGGCATACATGGTTCAGAACTCTCTTCCATTGAGGTGGCGGAACAGTTAATCGACTCTTTGTCGGTTGGCCCCCTGCCCTTTTATAATGTGATCATCATTCCCAACCTGTTCCCTGACAATGCTGCAACAGCGCTTGATCGCCCGGCGGAGATGGGTAGTCACCTCAATATCGGGCGGTATTCCTGGACGGGTGCCACTGATCCCAACCGGCAAATGCCAAGCCCGGGTCGACCGTTCGATCCATCCGCTCCGCTTGATCATATCGGCCGGGAAATCGAAAATGAAAATAAATTCCTGCTTACGCTCATACAGCAATTTCGCCCGGTACGCATCGCGAGTTTACATGCAATCAGGAACACGGCTTATGGCGGGATCTATGCTGATCCCCGGACCGACGAAAAATCGATCGCACTTGGTTATGAATCAGACAGCGCGCTGGCAGTTACGATGGCTTCAGCGGCGAGACGCTATGGCAGCAATGTGGAAGGCAACCGACTCGGCTCCAAACCAAATGCATTGTACTATAAAGATCCAAAGCCGGCCCCTGCAGGAAAATGGCAGAAAAGGAATATGAGTCAGCCAGGGGCCCGTATCACACCCGGGAGCGGTGTTAGCATGGGTACATGGGGCACCACTGCTGTTCGAGTGAGTGATACAGTTCTTTGCCGGCCCGCTATGCGCGTGATCACGATGGAATTCCCTGGAGCAAAACGACCGGTTGACTATACCAAACCTCAAGATCAATTGAAATGCCAGCAGCAGGTAACCGGTTATGTCGCCGCCATACGTGATGTGTTCCTGGCCGGTTTTCACGAGGAATCGGATGACCCGGCATTTTCCCAACAATGATATCATCGTTCTTCAAAGCCGCCCTGCGGGACGGCTTTTTTTTGTTTACTACAATTCATGCAGCCATTCTTACATTCCAGTGACATTTCACTTTCCCCTGCTGGTCATCACCGGTAATTTGCAGCACCTTAAACCAACAACCTTGTCATGGAGATCAAAATCACTTTATTTATCACTGTCCTGCTTTATGCGGCAGTAATAAGCCAAAGCATATTTTATATGCTTGCAATGGCCAAGGTCATGAATGGCCTGTCGGCCGATGCCTACATCGAATCACGAAGGCTGCTTGACCTCAACCTCAGGAAAAACCTGACCGGCCTTTATTACACGACACTTGCATCTTCTATTGCCCTTGTCGGCTTTTGCATTACCAATCCCGGCGGGCTGCTGTTTTTTACTGCCGTCGTTGCGCTGATCGCGCTAATAGCGGACCTGTTACTGATCGTAAAAGGAAATCTTCCGCTCAATGCGATCATTGGAACCTGGACACGTTCAAGCTACCCCGCCGACTGGAACAAATACAGAAACCGCTGGATGACGGTTTATAACAAGCGGCAGGTGGCAAACGTCATCGGGTTTGTCAGCCTCATCGCAGGAATGGTTTTCGGGCTGGCGTAAAGCAGACATCATGAATCACCTTAACCACTAAACAATACAGTAAGATGAAAAAAATCACCTACGCGGGGCTCTTTGGGCTGATGGCAATTGCAGCGATCGTCTCTTGTAAAAATGAGACAAAGGTTACTGCCAACACCGAGATCACCCAGGACAGCCTTATTCGCAGGGGTGACTATCTCGTAGCCACTATGGGCTGCGATGATTGTCATTCTCCAAAGAAAATGGGACCTAAAGGGCCTGAGATCGACATGGATCGCCGTCTCAGCGGCCACCCTGCAGATATGAAGCCAGGAAAAGTTGATCTGAGTGTAATGAAAGAAGGCTGGGTTTTGTTCAATATGCAACAAACCGCTGCTGTTGGCCCATGGGGTATGAGTTTCGCTGCCAATATCACTTCAGATAATACCGGCATTGGCGACTGGAGTGAAGAACAATTTTTCAAAGCTATGAAGCATGGAAAATATAAAGGACTGGATGGATCACGTCCGTTGCTTCCACCCATGCCCTGGCAGGCCTTCACAAAGATGCACGACAATGATCTCAAAGCCATCTTCGCGTATCTCAAATCAACAAAACCGGTAGAGAACCTGGTTCCTTCTGCCAAACCGATCACCGAACTCTGAGAGTTCGCTAATAAAATGCAATGAAACGAATAGCTGAGATCACCGGGTTCCTGGTTGTATGGGGCCTCATGATCACGATGGGTATCCGTGCGGGCCGGCAGCATAACACTTGCCGCGAGTGCAAACTTGGCCATACGCAAGCCCACGAAACGCTGGTAGCAGATACTAACCGATAAAGCAACCAATACCAACTGCAGGCCGCACAATGTGCGGCCTTTTTTTATGCTATGAGGAAATCACGGGAGCACGGTTGATGTAGTGCCCCTTCTCGAGACAATCAAGCATGAAATGGGCTACCATTTTACGGCTGATGAAAAGATGCGGCCGAGGATTATTCTGAAAGCTCACCCGTACAGGTTTCATGGAAGATGAATTGGTGAGGGCTGCGGGGCGCACTGCTGTCCATTGCATGCCGGACTCCGCTACCAATTTTTCCTGCCGGGCATGATCTGCATACGCCGGACCAATATTGCTATTACGGATCAGCCACCCAAACCATGAAGGTATTTCCTGAGCGCTGTCACCCACCCCCCAGGCAGAGGTAAATATGATACGGTGGACGCCGGTCTCAGCCGACAGCGAAATGATCTGAGCCATTGTACTGGACAAGAGATCTGCCGGTGAGCGAAGGGAAGACCAGGGGAAATCATTCTTTCGGGAAACATTCAGCGCACTGAGTACGGCTGTGCATCCTGTCATTGCCTCGCTCAGCTTCTCGCGGTCCCGTGGATCACCTTCAATGACGATCAGATGTTCATGCCCGCTGGTGATGCGCGCAGCATTGCGGACAATAACCCGCACATGATGCCCACGCTGCAGGGCCTCCGCCAGCAGGTGTTTTCCGGTGCGCCCAGTAGCGCCAAGTATACAGATAGTCATGGCTTTTAAAAAGCAAAACTAAACCCTCAGGTTTAGTTTGCATACACTTTACAATACCATGTGAATATTTTGCCGGAACAGCCGGCCCATCCACTGATCCGTCACGAACCAGGATAGAATGTAATAAAGGATGTGTTTCATAATTAAGATTTAATGATTAAAATTTTGGTGAGGTTAGGCGAGCATGGCTCCTTCCGTCAGGCCTTCCAGGACATGGCGGAAACGACCTGCCGGGAGTTCCTGTTCGGCCTGGCTGAATAGTGCCTGGAAGACATGTTCGGGTGCCGACTTCTCCACTTCCCGAAGCCAGACGGTTATTTCCGGGTTATTAAGCCCACGCAACATCCACCTGCTGTATTTAGCCATGTAGTCAGGCGGAATAGCAGCCACGATAGCATTGGTCAACCGGTGAAGTTCTGCATCGGAATAATATCGCCAAAGTATAGGATTGAGCACATCCTCTTCCTTGGCCATGTGTTCAAGGTTGAAGATCATGAAACGATTGTACGCGTTACGGATCTCGCATCCTGCCTCAGCCTTTTCAGTTAGTGTTGGCAACACCGTATAACGGATAAGCGCCTGTTCAAGCTGCTGGCCAAGTTTATGATCCATGACGTGTTCCTTTTCAAAAAGGTCTGCCACCGCCGGTTCATAGCGTTCCACAGCGGGAAACACAAATGAATCTTCACTGAACGCGTGCTTGTCAAAAAGACTGATCACTTCATGCACCTGTTGGACTACGCAGTCAGCCTCATCCACATTCCAGAAATCTGCATGCTGAATGTTCAACGCGGTTTCATACAGAAGTGCCTTCAATCCTTTATGAACCTGTGTGAACATATTGTAACGCTGCATAGAAAAAAGTTTAATGGTTAATGTTTTAATGATGTAAAAATGCTGCCTGCAGGTTAACCTGTCAATTGGTGCCGGTATGAGTTGCCCGAAATATCGACCGAACTGTACGGGAACTTATGCTATGCAGCCAGCCAGATCAGCGAATTCGCCAGTTCATCCCGAAAGCTGTCAATTCACCGCTTGAAATCTACATTTTGTGTCCTCAATAGCTATATTTACGCACAAACACACTACCTGAAAAAAGCCGCCTCGATATTTGCCGGGCTGATCCTCTGCCTCATCTCATTCGCTCAGCCTGCGCGACAATACTCTTTTACACACTATGGTACCAGCGTTGGACTTTCCGCCAATGAAGTGAATAATATCCTGCAGGACCGCGAAGGTTATATGTGGATGGCAACGACAAGCGGGCTGCAACGTTTCGACGGCATTCGTTACAAGTCGTTCAGGAGCATCAAAGGCGACAGCACCAGCCTGCCGGATGATTATGTGATGCATTTATACATGGACCGTAAGAACAACCTTTGGGTCCTTACGGGGAATGGTAAAATTGGAACCTTTGATACCCGGACATTCAAGTTCAGGCAGGCGAAAACGTTGAACGTGAATGATGTTATCCTTCGTTCCGAACGCAAGCTGCTGGAAGATGACCAGGGCAATCTCATGTATCTGCTTGCCAGTAATGACATTCTCACGTATAATGAAGCTCGTCATGAGTTTGCCATTGCCAACAATTTCATCCCTCGTTATCCGGGCATGGTCATCGTGGATATTGCTCATCAGCCCGGCACGTCGAAATATGTAATCGGTACACACGACGGAATATTTATTTACAACCGGGCTACAAACAAATTCAGTTCGGCTGCCGACAACAAGGAAAAGGATCCGTTGCTGCAGCAGCTCGGAAAAGTGCCCGCTGCTTTTAACTTCCTGTTCGACAACAAAGGCCGTCTCTGGTTCAACTCCTGGAAGTCGGGCGTACCATGGACCTACTGTTTTGATCTGAAAAACGGGCAGGTTGTTCTTCCCGCCTACAGCCTTTATCCCCAACTCGGCGCTTACCATGAGTGCCGCGGGATCATCCAGCAAAAGAATGGGACGATCTGGATGTATGGGCTAGGCGTATTTGCGGAGTTTGATGAGAAAGAAAAGAAGTTTCGCCTGGTCCTAAACGGCTACCTGAACGAGCAGAGTATCTCATACGAGCGGGTAAATTCACTTTACGAAGACAGCGAACACAATGTCTGGGTATCGACCAACAATAACGGCGTTTACAGGTTCAATCCTGATGCGCAGTTTTTCCTGAATGTCCGCGCGCTGAGTCCGGTGACTGGTTCACCGGGGGATGGCAGTGTGATGTCATTTGTTGAAACAAAAAAGGGCAACATCTTCGCCGGTTCCTGGAGTGACGGCGTCACGGAGTACACGCCGGAGTTTGATAGTATTCCGATGCGATACCCAGGCGTAAAAGACAGGAAAAACAACCCGTTTGCCTGGAGCATGTATGCTTCCGGAGACAGCAATACGATCTGGATGGCCGCCCAGCCGGGTTTATATGCACTTGATCAGCGAAAGAAGGCCGGAAAATACTATAACCCGGAAATATTAAAAAGCCGCACTTTACGGCAGGTAATAGAGGACCGGCGCGGGAATCTCTGGATAGGTACGCAAAGCATCGGTCTTTATAAATGGAAGAATGCCCGGGGCAATGACCGCAGCACCGACAGCATCATCCAGGTGAGGACAGTGCCGGATGTACAGATATTCAAAATCACCGAAGACAGCCGTGGCCGGATCTGGGTGGCCACAAACTCCTTCGGAGTGTATGTGCTGGATGCCGTTTCCAACAAATTGCTGATGCACTTCAACACCCGTGCTACGGGCATGCATAAGATCGCCAGCGACGTCGTATCATCCGTCTTCCGCTATGATGACAGCACGATGATCATTGCGGCCACTAATATTTATGTATATAACATAGCGCGCAATACCGTCACGATGATCCCCTACCCGGAATCGATCGGTGGTTCAATCTCTGCGCTGGAAAGGGACAGGGACGGCTACCTGTGGATCTCGCTGTCCCATGGACTGCTGCGGCTGAATATCCAAAAAAAGATCTACATCCATTTTGACCGGATCGACGGGATCATGAACGACCGGTTTATCGTCTCCTCCTCGATGCAGTTAAAGGACGGCAGGATATTGTTCGGGGCAAGCAACCAGTTCGTGGTTTTTGATCCGGCAAAAATTCAAATCAATCAGTCAACACCCGAGGTTGTCATCACTGATTTCAAGTTGCTGGACCGATCACTTCGTGTCGACTCTCTCCGCGAATTGGGTGAGGTGGAACTTTCCGCTAAGGAAAACTCTTTGGTGATCGAATTTTCCGGCCTGAAGTATATCAACACCTATCTCATTAAGTACAAGCTGGAAGGGTTGGACAACGACTGGCGCGAAGCTGATAAAACCAGCCAGGCAATTTATTCCTATCTGCCACCCGGCACCTATACATTTATGTTGCGCAGCCAGGACGCCGAAGGCAACTATGGAAAAAAAATAACGAAGCTGGTGATCCGCGTGCGGCCGCCCTTCTGGCGGACATGGTGGTTTTATGCCGCGCTTGTTCTGGCGGGAATTTGTATTCTTTATTTCATCGACCGGCAAAGGATCAGGCAATTGAAAGATATGCAACGCGTGCGTTCAGAGATCGCGACCCAGCTTCACCAGGACGTGACCACCACTTTAAGCAATATCAATTTGCTGGGTGAAATGGCGAAGATCAAAGCCGACAGGGACATCGAGCGATCGAAAGAATACATCGACCAGATCAGCAGCAAAAGTCACAACATGATCATCGCAATGGATGATATCCTCTGGAGTGTCGACCCGCAAAATGACGGAATGGAAAAAACGCTGCTGAGAATGCTCGAGTTCATCGATGCACTGAAGAATCGCCATGGTTGCCGGATAGAGCTGGAACTCGACAACAAGATCACCTCGCTCCGGCTTGATATGAAGACCAGGCTTGAGTTCTTCCTCATTTTCAAGGAAGCGCTGCGGATGATCGTCGAACTTGCCCGCGGTACGAATACGCTGATCAACATCGACCTGTTCCGTAAGCGGCTTTCCATGAAACTACAGGACGCCACTGCACGGCTGGATATGCACATCCCCGAGATCGAACAGGCGATCAAGGAGATCAACTTCCGCGCTGAATCCATCAATGCAGAGTCAGATATTCAATATGATAAAAATGGGATTGCAATTATCTTGTTGATAGGGATTAAGTAAGGGAACTGGGAGCTGGGAGCTGGGGACTGGGAACTGGGGACTGGGAACTGGGAACTGGGGACTGGGAGC
>JAEZAM010000144.1 GCA_023430465.1 Bacteroidota bacterium
GTTTTTTTTGCCTCTTTTTTTTTGAAAAAAAAGAGGATAGAGAGTGCGGGGCGCGCGGAGGCTGGTAAGTAGAGTTTCACGCAAATCCCGAGGGATCGGGACGAAGCCTCGGAAGCAAAAGAAGCAAGACGCAAAGAGCTTGCGTTTTTGTACTTACCTGCTCACTACTTTTGCCAGCGCATGGCGAATTTCATTCTTATCTTTTTATGCATTGGAGCGGGGATGCTTCTGCGGAAACAGGCAGGCAGTCACAAAGCAATCAATACCTGGATCATCTATGTGGCGCTGCCGGCAGTGTCATTCAAATATCTCCCGCATATCCAGTGGAATGCAGACATGCTCATCCCATTGCTGGCGCCGTTGACGGTCTGGCTGGGCGCCTGGATTTATATCACGTATTATTATCGAAGAGCGAACCTTGGCTCTCAGCAAATCGGCTCCCTCAAACTTACCGCGGGGCTGTCTAACACCTCTTTCGTTGGTTTCCCGCTCATCACGGCCTGGTTTACTCCTAAAGATATTACCATCGGTATCATTTGTGATCAGGTTACATTCATACTTTTATCAACTGCAGGAATTGTGGTCGCGATAAATTCTGCAGGTACAAAGAAGCTAAGCGTTAGCGCGGTCGCCAACAGGCTGCTCGCATTTCCGCCCTTCATTGGCTGTGTGCTTGCGTTAACCTTACCCTCTTTCATTGATCTTTCTCCCCTGGAGCCCTTGTTTGATAAATTAGCCTCTACCGTTGGCCCCCTGGCCTTGTTTTCCATTGGAATGCAATTGAAATTAGACGGTTGGAAAGAATATATGTCTGAGATAATGGTTGCACTGTTTTACAAACTGCTGCTTGCACCGCTGATAGTATTGCTTGTATTGATTGCACTCAACATTACAGGCAACATAGCACGAATCACGGTCTTCGAGATGGCCATGCCAACCTTGCTCAGTGCAGGAATTGTGTCAGAAGAATATGGCCTGGATGCAAAATTATCAAGTCTCATAACCGGTATAGGGATCATCCTCGCTCTCGTCACATCAGCCCTGTGGTATTATGTGGTGATGTGGCTACTGTAGGAGATAGGTTGAGGTTGAGGTTAAGGTTGAGGTTAGCCCTTTAAGGTTTACCTATTGCATTTTACCACTATCGCGCCTTCACCTTCTCCCGCTCTCCTACCTGCTGCCGCCACATTGCATAATACAGCCCCCTTGCTGCCACCAGTTCCTCATGTGTCCCCTGTTCCGTTATCTTTCCCCGTTCAAGCACATAGATCACGTCAGCATACATGATCGTCGATAGCCGGTGCGCGATCATGATTGTGATCGGGTCTCTTTGCTCAGAAATGTTCCGGATCGTTTCGGTGATTGCCTGCTCCGTCAGCGAGTCAAGTGCAGACGTTGCCTCATCAAATATCAGCAGCCGCGGGTGACGCAACAAAGCCCGGGCGATCGCCAGCCGCTGCTTTTCTCCACCGGACAATTTCATTCCACCCTCTCCCAGCACTGTATCCAACCCCTGCCCGGATCGCTGGATAAGATTGATGCACGAAGCGCGCTGCAATGAGTCGATCATCTCCTCCTCGGAAGCAGAGGGTTTTACGAACAACAGGTTCTCGCGGATCGTGCCATAAAACAGTTGCGTGTCCTGCGTCACAAATCCTATCTGCCTGCGCATATCATTGTACCGTATTTCCGCTGATGGCAGTTCGTTGAAGTAGACTGCACCCGAGACCGGCCGGTAAAGACCCACCAGCAATTTCACCAGGGTCGATTTTCCTGAACCCGAAGGACCAACGAACGCTACGGTATCTCCGCTCTTTACGGTGAATGAGATTCCATCGATCGCATTTTCCGTAGCCGTCTTGTGGCGGAATTCAACATTTTCAAAGCGCAGCGACTTCAGCTCGCCCAGTTCGAGCGGCTCGTCCGGGCGTGCCTCCAGTGGCTGTTTCATCAGTTTATCAAATGTGGTAAGCGATGCTTCTGCCTCCCGGTAAGACAGGATAATATTTCCCAGGTCCTGCAACGGACCAAAGATGGTTGTTGAGATAAATTGCATACTGATCAGCTCACCCGTCGTCAATGCATCACGAAAGATCAGCCACAGCAGGATGAACAGGATCGATTGCTTGAGCAGGGTCAGCGACGAACTCTGCAGAAAGGACAACGTGCGCACCTTTCTTACTTTGGTCATTTCAAGATCAAAAATTTTCTGCGTATGATCTTTTAACCGTCGTATCTCAGGATAGGTCAGGCCGAGGCTTTTTACAAGCTCGATATTCCGGAGGCTTTCGGTGATCGAGCCGGACATCCGGTTTGTTTCTCTGTTGATCGAACGCTGGATGGTCTTGATCCGCTTACTGAGCAAACCGGTCAATCCGCCAAGCACCAGCACACCAATCAGGAAGACAGGGATCAGCAGCCAGTGTTTGGTGATTGCATACCATATCAGGAAGCTGATACCGATAAGAGAGGAGAAAAGAATATTGATAAATGCGTTGATAAAGCGCTCAGTATCCACTCTTACCTTTTGCAGGGTGGACAGCGTTTCACCGCTGCGTTGCGTTTCAAATTCGGGAAACGACAGGCGCAGTGTCTGACGCAGCCCGTCATTGAATATCTGCATGCCAAATTTCTGGACGGCGAGTCGCATCACATATTCCTGGAAGGTTCTTGCAAGTCGGGCCAGTAAGGCAACGCCAACAGCGATCGCCAGCCAGACCAGCACCCCGTTGACCATTTCCTTCTCACTACGACCATTGACACCAGAGGCGTAGTCATCGATGATCTTTCCGAATATCAATGGATCAACCAGGGTCAGCAATTGCGCGATGCCTGCCAGCACAAGGGATAGTATGATCAGTTTCGAATGCGGTTTCAGGTAACTCCAGAGTATCTTCATAGTAACACAGATCGTTGTTTTTAAAGTTAGCCCCATTTAACGGGACATAAAAAAACCTCCCTTGCAAAAGGGAGGTAAGTATCGATTTCTTAATCAAAGTTATCTTTCACGACGGCCGCGATTCTGCTGGCCATTTCCGCCGCCACCACCTTCCATGCGTGGGGCCCTGGCTTCACGCTGCTGCATCTGCGGCCGTGATTGGCGCTGTTCCATGCGCGGCTGCTCCCGCTGGCGTTGCTCCATCATGCGTGGCTGTGCTTGTGGTCTGGCTTCGCGTTGCCGCATTTGCGGGCGCACCTCGCGCTGCTGCATTTGTGGCCGCTCTTCCCGCTGCCGCTCCATCCGGCGGGGATCAGCCTGCTGTCTTGACTCTCGCTGACCAAACTGTGATTCACGCCTGCGCTGCTCCATCACTTCACGATTATTTCCTGCATCATTTCGCTGCTGCCTGATATTGGGCCGCTCTGCGCGTTCACGACGCTCTGGCCTGTTTTCCTGTTGCTGCACGCGTGTATCATTTCCACGTCCAAACTCGCGGCGAGGCTGGCCCTGCTCACGGATTGTATTTTCCTGACGGCGATCATTTCTGTCACGGACGCCTGCTACACGATCGCGATCGGGTGTATTGTCCTGTCTCCTGATGCCTGCATTTCCCTGCTGACGGTTGCGGTCGAACCGTTCTGCATTTCTCGGAGAAAAATTGCTGTTGTTGTTCCGTTGGATCGAAGGACGATAGATCGACACCTCATTGTTGCGAACACGCGTCCGGCCTGGTGAATTGGTTTCGCGGAAACGAACGGGATTGATACGACCTGCATAGCGTTCTGCTTCCTGGCGGCGAGGGCCACCATTCACAAATACATTATTTCTCCGGCCATAGTTGTTGATGATAGTTGTATTGTTGATGATCGTTACGTTCTGTCTGCGATCTATGTAGTGATTACGAATATTACGTGAACCTATATACCTGCGCGGAGCAAAACACCAGTAATTCGATGGCGGATTATAATTGCCAAACCCGATGCTGATGCTGATACCGGGCCGAACCGGGGCCCATCCGTAATAGTCGCCACCGGTTCTCCAGGAGACCCAGGCGGGTGACCATTCATAACCCGGTACCCACATCCAGCCATACATATCATCGTAGAACCAGTTACCATAGTGGAATGGCGCCCAGCCCCAGGAGTAGTCAGAGACCCACATCCATTCATATTCATCGGACCAGACCCAGTGACCACCGGTGCTGTACGGCTGGAATCCCGCACCGAGATTCGGTGACCATACATAGCCATATTCCGGGTAGTCTATCCAGCGGCCATGCGGGCTTAGTTCATCGTAAAAATTCTGGTAAGTGATGCTCACCCCGACTGCCGGCTGAGCAAAGGTTTTTTGTGAGACAGAAGCTGCCAGTAACATTGCTACTGCCATGATCATAGAGGTGAAGATTTGCTTCATGAGGGAGGTGTTTTATTTTTTTCAATGGCTGAATCGAAATTAATCCGGCCGCTTGTATTATGGAGCGATTACTATGCCACCATGGTTGCACATAATGCGCTTTTACATATTCGTTATGAAAACATTAGGTAAAATTTGGATAAAGTGACTAGGTAACTTAAAATGCAAAACGCAAAACTTAAAACTGAGGTGGAGCTTAGCCATGAGCTGTTAACATCTCTTTTATGCTGGCTGTTTGCTTTGCGACTTTGCGTGAAACGTTCACTTTTGAATGAAACTCAATCCTTCCCCGGAAATAATATAATCGTGCCGATATGCAACCGCAGTGAGTGATTCAACGCTTCAGCGGCGCTTACCAACTCCCGATCCAGTACCGCCGAACCATCGCAGTTGAGGCAATCGAGGATTACACCGGTACTTGCAAAATCAATCCGTGATTTTTTCTCCTGCTTTACATTGAGGTAGTAGTCGGATCGACGTCCGAAGAACAGGATATCGTCCTCGTTCAGTTTGATCAGTTGATCAAGTCGCATATTGAAATAAAGACCATTTTTCAATGTCCATGTACTAGGTATCATCGGTCCTGAATAGGCGGCATCATCTGCAGTCCCTCTGCCCCCGAGAATGATATGATCGAGGTCCATCAGATTCATCCCATCCTTCCATACAAACATTGCTTCTTTCGGAGTGCCCGCAAAGAGTGTGGAATAACTCAGTCCATTGTTTTCTCCGTCAAACCTACCCATAGTCACATATGCAGCGCCAAAAAAAGCGAGCAACATCTCATGAGATGAAAACTGCAGCAGATCATCGGCATAACGTATGCTCCTTGATGGTGGAAGTTTTTGCTGCTGGAAAAGCAGGCTGTAAAATTGCAAACTATCTTCATTCACCATCATGCCCCTCACCTGGAAATTCTTTCGTTGCAGCAGCATTGGTATCTCCTGCCCCGGACACCTGAATCCGGAAGATTTCAGGTGATTGACGGCGGCATCAAACTCGCCGCGTGATGTGGTGAGGAATCCAAATGCGGCGGACTCGCCATCCTGGTAACGCCATATTCGTCTTTGAACACTGTCTGTGCTCGTGGGGCGGCCAACCTGTTGCCATGTATCGATCAGTGAATCGTTGTAAGTAATCGTGCCAGTGGACCGAAATCCTTTTTTGGAGATGAAAGCTTCCACTTTTTTTGGTGAATAGGAAACAAGCCCCAGAAAATCATCCACAAGCGGAGCCTGGCAGAAAGAATATTCCGCACAAGCAATCATCCCGATCAGGAGTAAATTTCTTCTCATGGTTTGGTAATGGAGGGGCGGAAAAATGCTCTTCAGGGGAGATCGGATTGCCAACGAACTATTAGTAAGTTAACTCTTTTGAAACGCAAAAACAATTTGATGAATACTGCTGTTGCATTAATTCTTACCTTGTATACCACAAAAAACCGGCCATGGATCAACGCATCATCAACCTGTACGACGAGTACACCCATAAACCGCTTTCCCGGAAAGATTTCATGCAGCGGCTCATTTTGCTGACTGGGAGCACGGCAGCAGCAATGGCGATCTTACCGATGATCGAGGTAAACCAGGCGAAAGCGCAGGTGACCACAACAGAGGGACTATTCACAGAAAAGATCAGCTATGACGGGGTGCAGGGAAAAATGGAAGCCTATGTAGCCCGCCCTGAGAAAGAGCAACGCTACCCTGTGGTGATCGTCATGCACGAGAACCGTGGACTGAATGCCCATATTGAAGATGTCACGCGCCGGGCTGCCAACGCTGGCTTTCTTGCCATTGCGCCCAATGCGCTGGCTCCGATAGGCGGCACGCCGGCCAACGAAGATGAGGCCCGCACAAAGTTTCAGCAGCTAAAGGCGGAAGACAATGTCGAGAATTTTATACGGGTGTTTCCCTACATCAATACTCGTAAGGATAGCAATGGCCAAATCGGTTGTGTAGGATTTTGCTGGGGTGGAGCCATGGCAAACACACTTGCTGTGAAAGTGCCCACGCTCAAAGCAGCAGTGGCATTCTATGGGCGTCCGCCGGAACCCGCTGAGGTCCCGGCCATCAAAGCCGCCGTGCAGCTACATTATGCCAGCCTCGATGAACGCGTGAATGCAGGTGTACCGGCTTATGAAAAAGCACTTAAGGATAATGGGAAAACCTATGAACTTTACATGTACGAAGGCGTGAATCATGCTTTTCATAATGATACCGCCCCTACCCGTTACAATGCAGAGGCAGCGAAACTTGCCTGGCAGAGAACGATTGATTTTTTCCATAAACATCTCAAATAATCCAGCGATCCTTTCCTTCATTTGTACCTGAAAGATTACTATAGCATCCTGGAGCTGCCACCCTCCGCTACAACGGAAGAGATCAAAAAGGCCTACCGGCGCCTTGCCCAGCAATATCACCCGGATAAGCAGCAGGGTGATGCGTATTCAGATGCGCAGTTTGCCATCATCAAAGAAGCCTACGAAACCCTGACCCACCCTATCCGGAAGGAGCAATACCTGCAGCAACGATGGTATGCGAAAAGCATCGGAAAAAAAACGGATGGACTTGCCCGTACAGCGGTTACTATTTTGCAACAACTTCTTGAACTCGACAGATACACCTCAAGACTCGACGCCCACCGACTCGATCACCGTGGTCTTTCAGACTACTTCGTCGAAATTTTTTCCGGCGAAAGCCTTGACCTGGTGAATGCATTCCGGGATGAAACCGTCACCGACGAACTGGTGAACATCAGTCTTCGTATCATTGGACATATCCCCATAAAAGATTCGGACGTTCCCTATACGGTGCTGGAAAAGATCGCACCGGTGGAACGTTATGCTCATCTCATCGCCACTCACCGTAACAGATCAGCGGCGCGGGAAAAATGGGAGAAGAAAAAAATATGGCTGTTGCTGCTCGTTGTTGCAGCCATCTGCGTACTCATCATCGCCCTGGCCTGATCATGGATATTTCGTCTGATCATTCTTCGACATCGCATTCTCGATCTTGTGCATCAGGTTGGATACAGGGCCTTCCATTTTATTTGTCCGGTCATCCATCACCTGGTCATTGAGGAGATAACCCAACTGGAGGGCAGCCGGCAAATAAACAAGTATATGATGACGCTCGCTGCCGAGGTATTCGTTGAGTGTTCTTCCCTTTTTTTCGGCAACTTTCTCGTTCACCACAGTTACGGCAGTCATGGCCACCTTGTCCATGGTTGCTTCCGCTTCCGGCGCCGAAACACCGGCATATTGCGCCACTTTTTCAACAACAGAATCTTTGTTCCCGCCAAAGAGGGAGGCTGTCCATTTTTCGTTTGCATCATTGCGGGTTAGAATCGCCGTCCCGGTATCGGTTCGGGACAGCTTAAGCATGGCTGCCAATACGGACGGTATTGCTGCCTGCGCCAGTTTTTCCGTTACCGATCGCTGCTCGTTGTGCCGGGCTTCCTGGATATTCGGATCTACCTTTTGCAAAGGAGCAAAACCGAGTTTACTTTGGATAACGTCGATGATTGTTGCCATGGTGATCGTTTTTATATGAAGGAAAAAAACTATGCCAATAAACATTTCCCGACCTGCCGGAGGCTGCTATAAGGCTATCTTTGCAGCATGCATTACGTATCAGTAGAAGGACTTACCAAAAGTTACGGCATTCAGCCGTTGTTTGAAAATATTTCATTTCACATTGAAGAAGGCGACAAGATAGCCCTGGTGGCGAGAAACGGTTCGGGAAAATCAACCCTGATGAAGATCCTGGCAGGGAAAGAGACCGGAGATAAAGGAAAAGTATGGATCAACAAGGATGTGGACGTGATCCTGTTTGAACAGGAGCCCGTTTTCAACGAAGGCAAATCCGTACTTGACAATATCTTTTTTCACAACCACCCGATTATCAATGCGATCAAAGAGTACGAGGTTGTGAGTGAATCTGGAGATGGCGACAAACTCACGGAAGCCATCATCCGCCTTGATGAACTCGGCGCCTGGGACTTTGATGCAAAGGTTAAACAGATCCTCGACAAGCTCAATATCCATCATCTCCAACAACCTGTAAAGAACCTTAGTGGCGGTCAGCGGAAACGCGTGGCCCTGGCAAAAACGCTGATCGATATCGGCTTCGAACATAAGCATGTGCTGCTGATCATGGACGAGCCCACCAACCACCTGGATGTGGAAATGGTGGAATGGCTGGAGCATTACCTGGACAAGGAAAATGTAACCCTGTTGCTCGTTTCTCATGACCGCTATTTCCTTGATACCGTGTGTGAGGAGATCTGGGAATTGGACGGCAGCAATATGTATGTGTACAAAGGTGATTATGAAAATTACCTGGAAAAGAAAACAGCCCGCATCGAAAGCGAGACGGCCAGCATCGACAAGGCAAAGAATACCTACCGTAAGGAGCTTGAATGGATGCGGAAACAACCCAAGGCAAGAACGACCAAATCCAAAAGCCGGCAGGATAATTTTTACGAAGTAGAAAAAAAAGCAAAACAGCGGATCGAGGACCAGCAACTTGAACTGCAGGTGAAAATGAATCGGCTTGGCGGTAAGGTGGTGGAGATGAAAAAGGTATACAAAAGCTATGGCGATAAGGTCATTCTAAAAGGGTTCGATTATACATTCTCGAAAGGCGAGCGTGTAGGTGTGGTCGGGAAAAACGGCGCAGGTAAATCCACCTTTATCAATATAATACAACAACTCGAAAAGCCAGACAGTGGCAAGATCAATATCGGTGATACAGTAGTATTCGGCAATTATTCCCAACAGGGGCTGGTGGTGAAAGAAGACATGCGGGTTATTGAATTTGTAAAAAACATAGCAGAAAATTTCCCGCTCGCCAATGGCGGTTCACTCACCGCAGCACAGTTCCTGCAGTTGTTCCTGTTTGATCCGGACAAACAATACACGTTTATCAGCAAACTCAGTGGAGGTGAACGGAGGCGGCTGCACCTGTTATCCATACTTTTCCGTAATCCGAATTTCCTGATACTCGATGAGCCGACGAACGATCTCGATCTTCCAACGCTCGGTGTACTGGAAAATTTCCTGAATGATTTTCCCGGATGCCTCCTTATCGTTTCCCACGACCGCTATTTCATGGACCGCCTGGTGGATCACCTGTTCGTATTCGAAGGTGAAGGAGTAGTACGCGATTACCCGGGTAATTACACCCAGTTCAGGTTATCGCTGAAAGAAGACGATCGTCCGATCGATCCCCGCTCCCTGCTGACTGAATCCGACAAGCCACAAAAACCGGCAGAGACAGTAAAAGTGGCTGAACCAGAGAAAAAACGGATGTCGTTCAAAGACAAACGCGAATTCGAAGAACTTGAAAAAGAGATCGCTGCATTGACAAAAGAGCGCGAGGAGGTAAGCGACAAACTGAATGGTGGCACAACGGATTTTGAAGAGCTGCAAAAACTTTCCAACCGTATCGGCGAGATAACAGAACTCCTCGATCAAAAAGAGATCCGCTGGCTTGAATTAAGTGAGCAGGTGTAGAACATTCTCCCGATACAGACAACCGGGCAGGTATCGTAAAACTGCGTGATTTCTCCTGAAGAAAATCTAATGGCTTTATTATCATGGCTGTTGATTCAGACTCTTCCGTGTGCAAGTGGTACCGTCTGTCAAAAACTTTTCTGGCAAATCTTTTGAAATTATGGATGCATAGTCTTTGTCGACAGTGTTTTACAGGCCATCGAACAACTCGTAAAACTACCATGTGAACAAAATGTGGGAGCGGACATTGTGAGGTTTCAAGATGTTGAGTAGTTTAGCGCCCAGATAGTCCTTCCAAATTCCTGCGACAAAACAATTCCAATGTCCTGAATTGTTAACCTTAAAAAGGTACCCAATGAGCAGGATATACAACCCCGACCAGGAATTAATCGATCGTCTTTTATTAAATGATACGGATGCTTTTGAAGAGCTATATCGCCGCTATTGGTATAGCCTCTATAACTATTCCTACAAAAAACTGAGATCAACAGACGATGCCCGCAAGATCGTCCGGGAAATTTTTATAGAGCTATGGGAAAACAGGGCAAACTGGCCGGCAGATTTTTCCGTATCACAACATTTGTATTCGGCTGTAAGAAAATCAGTGGTGGAAGCATTGAATGAGCGACTGGCAGAAGATGCCGATGAGCCCGTTCTGCCTGCCGAGGTGTTGAATGGTTTTAATGTCGCATCATTACAGCAGGCAAAGACTCCATCGATCCGCAAATATGACCGCGAAGATCCGGCCGTCCTACAACGCCAGGGCCTGGCAGGCACAGAAGAAAAAGGCGGGATCTATATGAATATGCGGACGCTGATACAGGCGTTGAGTAGTAAAATATACTCTTGAGAGTGCGGAGTGCTTTTAAGTTTTAAGTTTTGAGTTTTACGTTATACACCCATCCACCCTAAAGTTGAAAATATGAAAACAGAAATCTTACATCAAAAACTGGAGCGCTACCTCAACGGGGAAGCGATGCCTGCCGAGACAAGACAGATACAAACCTGGTTGTCATGTACTGTTGCAGAGGATGTGATGCCCGCTGAAGAAAAAGAATTGCTGGGAGCATCGATCCTTCGCGAGATTCAGGAGTACACAGCTTATCCGTTGTTTTATCCCAGGGAAGAAAAGCCCTGGTGGAAGAAAGCTATCGCTGCGATGTTTTAATCGCCGACATCAGCCGCTCATAGATCATCAGGGAAGTTATTTCCTGCATACAGCCTGCCTCGCCATGAACGGGACAGGCTTTGTTGCCAAATACAGAGGATGGCCGGCAGGGCAGATCGGTTTGTACCGCATTTTGAGGATCCTGTCCCCATCCATAAAATCCCAGGTAAGGGTGTGTGCCACCCCAAACAGATACAACCGGTACGCCGTATAGTGAAGCCAGGTGCATGTTGGCAGAGTCCATGCTCATCATCGCATCGAGACCGCTGATAATCTTCAGCTCCTCGTCAAAGGTCACCGTGCCGGCTACCACGCGGATGTTCCTGTATTTATCAGCCCACTCACGAAGCAGTGGTGCTTCCTGTTTACTCCCGAACAGATAAATATCAAATCCATTATTTTTCGACAACGCCCATACCAATTCCTCGGTAATATCGAGCGATAACATCTTGGCTTTATGCCGCGCAAATGGTGCAATACCGATCTTTTTATTTGGAGTGTCATTTGACCGGAAGGCTGGTGAAAACCCTTGCTGCGTATCCAATACGATATTGAACCCCAGGTCCCGGAACACATCCGCGTACCGCTCGAAGCTGGTCTTAAGCTGACGCAGCTTTTTATCATTTGGTCTTGTGAGTTCTTTTTTCTCTGCCCTTCCCTTATCAATAGCAGCCTTGCGTTTAAAGGGAAAGAAAGCCCGAAGAATTTTTGTCCGCAACACATTATGCAGATCAGCTATTGCCGTATACTTGCCGGCCCTGGCCACCCGGCGACTCAGCCTGAATAGACCGGCAAGACCGCGGAAGTCTTTCCTTGTGTCGGCGCCAATGAACTGAAGCCGCGGAATATCACGGAACATCGGCTCCATAAACGGATCACTGAGCATCGTGACCTGTACATCAGGATACTGGTGCAGCAGGTTGCGAATGACCGGCACCGTCATGGCTACATCACCGAGAGCAGAGAAACGAATCACCAGGAGATGGGCGGTTGTCTTCACGATTTTTTCTGTTGATACAGGACGGGATTCAGGCTTTCATCATTGTACATCTTCATCTGCTTGTACACCTTCATGAATTTACGACCGGCTTCAATGTCCTCAAGCAACTGCTGAATAGCGGCCGAAAGGTCATGCCGCTGCATCAGCAGGATGTCCAGCTTTGCCTGGCAGGCCTGGCGGTGCTCTTCGGTTGCGTCGATCCGCGTTGCTTCAATGAGCATGTGGTAGATCTTCAACTCGAGAATGGACAACCGGTCGATGGCCCAGGCGGGACTTTCCGTATTGAAACTTGCCTCGGGCAGCGCCTTGATATGAGCATATTTATTCAGCAGCCATCCATCGATGTATTCAACAAGATCAGTCCGGTATTGGTTGGAGCTGTCAATCCTGCGTTTGATAACCAGCGCTTCTGCGGGATCGATGGCGGGATTGCGAATAATGTCTTCCAGGTGCCATTGCACCGTATCTACCCAGTTCTTGACATACAGCAGATGCTCGATACCGCCGGTCGGGTACGGGTTTTCTACCGTAGTATCAACCGAATCTTTCACATGATAATCACGAATGCTGTCCTGGAAAATCTTTATAACCTGGTCCATTTGCATAGCGGCAAAGCTAGTGATTATGGAAAATTAACAGCAAACCGCCTTGTTAATCCTCCGTGTAATTGAGGTCTTTGTGAAAGGTTTCTTCGGTAAACCAGGCGGCCACCAGGGTGATGGCCATCACAATAGAGCCAGTGATGATGGCGCTGGTGAGAATAGGCCAGCCATAGGTTTTTTGAAAAAGGTCAAGAAATAGCATGTTGATCAGGGGCAACGCACCGCGCACCACATTGGGGATCGTGGTGGCCGCAGTGGCGCGGAGGTTGGTCCCAAACTGCTCTGCTCCCATCGTCACAAAGATTGCCCAGAAACCGGTACTGAAACCAAGCAGTGCACAGGCAGCATACATCATGGCGTCACTCTGAATAGCACCACTGAAGAACAGGATCATGGATGCAATGGTAAACGCATAAAAAAGATAGAGCGCTTTTTTCCGGCTTTTGAAATACTGGCTCACAAATCCTACGGCAATATCGCCGATGGCAATGGCCGCATACGCATACATGATCGCGCGGCCCGAATCAATCCCATTTTCACCATATAGTGCTGTGGCAAAACGGTTGCTGTAGTTAACCAAAATGCCAATCACAAACCATGTTGGCAGGCCGATGAGTATAGCGAGAATATATTTTTTGAACCGACGGGCATTGGTAAAGAACATCAGGAAATTACCCCGAACTACTTTTGCTGCCTTTGCCTGGTGAAACATGCCGCTCTCTGCAACACTTATTCGTAAAAACAACAGAGCGATACCAAGACCACCACCAATTTTATAGCAAAGGCGCCAGTCGTGATCGGTAAACTGGAAAGTGAAATAAGCGAAGACCGCCCCGAACAAGCCGATACCGGCAACGAGTGATGTGCCGATGCCCCGCTTGTTTTTTGGAAGCAACTCGCTCACGAGTGTTATACCTGCGCCGAGTTCACCGGCCAGCCCGATACCAGCTACAAATCTTGCATAAGCATACTGGTCAGTATTTTGCACAAAGCCGGTGAGAAAATTAGCAACGGAGTAAAGGATGATCGATCCGAAAAGAACGGAAAGTCTTCCTTTCTTATCACCCATGATACCCCAAAGTATACCACCGATAAGCAGACCAACCATTTGCCAGTTGATGATCTTGCTGCTGGCGGCCAGCATCGAGAGGCCGTCTGATTTGCTGACACCCAGATCGACGAGACTTGGTTCCCGTACAATTGTGAATAGCAGCAGATCATAGATGTCCACGAAGTAGCCGAGCGCTGCCACGATCACCGCGAGGTTGAAAATGGATGCCTGCTTGACAGGTTGCATTTATCAGGGATTGATAGTTGGATTATCAGTAGGCGGCGGAACCACAGGTTTTTTTGCAAAGAACAACTTGTACAATACCGGTAATGTGGTCACCACAACAATCACGATGGTAATGGCTTCGATATGATCTTTCAGGCTGAAACCAAATTGCTTTTCCACCCAGGACTGCAGGAAAAATCCGCCAAGCATCATGGAAGATACCCAGGCAAGACTGCCGGCTATGTTGTAAAAGATGAACTGTGGCTTTGGCATACGCACTATACCCGCTACTATTGGTGCGAATGTACGGATGATAGGAAGGAACTTTGCCAGGAACACCGTGGCCTTACCATATTCATGGTAGAAATCACGGGCACGGACCAGGTGCTTCTTTTTAAAGATCCAGGTATCCTTCCGCTCGAAAAGCAGTGGGCCTGTTTTGTAACCAAACCAGTATCCCACCATATTCCCGATGATGGAAGAGAGCATGACCATAAGTATGATGAGGATATGCCAGAAACCAAATGGGGTGGCGTGATCTGCGGGGAGGCCTGCAATTTCGTTAACCAGTCTGCCAAGGAAAATACCGGCAGCAAAAAGCAGCGAATCGCCGGGAAGGAAAAAGCCCACAAAAAGGCCGGTCTCCGCAAAGACCACGAACAGGAGGAAATAGATACCCCCATTTTCGATGATCCAGGTAATAAACTGTTGAATGATACCGCCGCTGTCGAGTAAATTGATCTGCAAAAGTGTTTCCATTGTCCCGGTGAAGATTTAGCTGATATTCAAGATTTAAAACTCAAAACTGAAAACTAAAAACTTAAAAGTCATGAGTCAAATGCATAAACCCAAAAGTTGAATTTTAGTTGTGGGTGGGTGAAAGATATATATGATAGTGAAAAAATGAATTATTATCAAAGTATGCAAAGTAAAGCTAACCGGATGGAATTACCACTATTTGAGGTTGAGGTTGAGGTTTAGGTTGAGGCTAAATTTTGAGTTTGCTCTTTTGCGTTTTTAATTTTGAATTTTGCCTTTTTAATTTGCCTCACCCCACCACCTTATCCGCCTCTGCCTCATTGAATGCCAGCGCTTTGCTATCGTCAAATTCGCCTTCCCAGCGGGCGACAACACAACTGGCCAGCGTGTTTCCGATTACATTCACGGAGGTGCGGGCCATGTCCATCAGTTCATCGATACCATATATAGCCATGATCGGCCAGAGAGGCAGGTGAAAGGTACTTGCCGTGGCGATCAGGATCACGAGGGAGGCGCGGGGTACCGCCGCCACGCCTTTGCTGGTAAGCATGAGGGACAAACCAATCAGTAACTGCTCACCCACCGAGAGGTCCATCCCCGCAGCCTGCGCCACGAAAATAGAGGCGAGGGAGAGGTAAAGGGTGGTTCCATCCAGGTTGAAGGTGTAACCGGTTGGAATAACAAATGATACGATCTTCCGGGGCACACCGAATTTTTCCATATTCTCCAATGCCTTAGGCAAAGCAGAGTCGGAACTGGTTGTGGCGAACGCGATGGATACCGGTTCGCGGATGGCCTGGATGAACTTCCGCACCGGGATCTTTGCCACCCATAACGCAATGGGCAGGAGGATCAGGAGGATAAATGCGATGAGTGCCATGTACAAAGTCAGGAGCAACATGGCCAGGTTCTTCAGGATATCCACCCCGAGGTGACCGACCGTAACGGCGATGGCCGCCCCCACCCCGAATGGCGCGAAATACATGATAATGTTGGTAAACCGGAACATCGTTTCCGCCAGGCTCTCAGTGAAGTCGAGCATCGGGCGCTTTTTTTGCTCACTCAACAACGCGAGCGATATACCGAAGATCACGCTGAAGACCACGATCGGTAGCACATTTCCTTCATAGATGGACTTGATGATGTTCTCGGGAAAAATATCGAGGATATGGTCCTGCCATTCTTTGGGCTTTACATCGGGGAGTTTGCTGAGCAGGTCGGCGGGTCGCTCCACGCCTGCGCTGTCCAGCACCATAATCATTTTTTTCTGCAAGGCCTTTTCGGAGGAAGGCGGCAGATCGCTTAACAGCGCCGGTGGAATGGTGATCCCCTCTCCTGCCTTTGTAATATTGATAAAGACCAGGCCGATGGCGAGGGCCAGTGTGGTCACAATTTCGAAGTACAACAATGATTTCCAGCCCATGCGTCCAACCTGTTTCAGGTTGGAGTGGCTCGCAATACCTACCACCAGTGTGGCAAACAAAAGTGGAGCAACGATGGTTTTTACCAGCCTCAGGAAGATGCTGCTGAGGAATTTCAGTTCCTGGGAGCCTTTTGGAAAATCGATACCGATCTCCACACCGATGGCCATGGCAACCAGGATCCAGGTGGTGAGTGAGCGTTTATAAAACGCAAACAAGACCAGGCTCGTAATAAAGACCCAACGGGAAGCGACCAGCACCTCGCTGGACAGGTTCGCCAGGTTGTAGCCATGTACTAGATGGAGTATGGCGGTGATGGTGAACAACGAAATGGACAGGAATCCGGCAATACGTTTAGTCATAATCTGGTAACCCTAAGTTTTCAAAACTAAAGGTTTACTTCCAGATTCCGGCATCAGTGAATTCACGGCATGGGCGGGCTCCGTTGATAAATCTTTTTGCAGGCTTTTGGTAGAAATCACTATTTTTCAGGCTCTTTTGTAATAGATCATTGTAAACAACAATCAGCTAGCTTATGAGTTTATTTGTCAGGAAACCGATGTCGGCGTTGATGTCGGAGGCGTCAGAAACGGGTTCGCATACCTTGAAGCGGACACTGGGCGCGGGTGGATTGATTGCGCTCGGTATCGGTGCGATCATTGGTGCAGGGTTGTTTTCCATCACGGGTATGGCAGCCGCCACACATGCTGGTCCTGCTATCACCATCTCTTTTGTTGTTGCTGCGCTTGGATGTCTTTTCGCAGGTCTCTGCTATGCGGAGTTTGCATCTATGATCCCGGTTGCGGGTAGCGCCTACACTTACTCCTATGCCACCATGGGTGAATTCATTGCCTGGATCATTGGCTGGGATCTTGTACTTGAATACGCAGTCGGTGCTGCTACAGTTGGTATTAGCTGGAGCCGTTACCTGGTACGTTTCCTCGAGGGCTTTGATGTTTACCTTCCGCATGCCCTTACGGTAGGGCCCTGGGACGGCGGTATCATAAACCTGCCTGCTGTGTTCATCATTGTCCTGATGAGTTTGCTGCTTATCAAAGGCACCAAGGAAAGTGCCTTTGTCAATGCCATCATCGTTGGCCTGAAAGTGGCCGTGGTATTGGTATTTATCTTCCTTGGCTGGAAATACATCAACAATGATAACCTTAACCCTTATATACCGGACAATAACGGAAACTTCGGTGAGTTCGGCTTCAGCGGTATCATCCGTGCCGCCGCGATCGTTTTCTTTGCCTATATCGGATTTGATGCAGTAAGTACGGCCGCCCAGGAAGCAAAGAACCCTAAACGCGACATGCCCTGGGGTATCCTGGGTTCGTTGCTCATCTGTACAATATTGTATATCCTCTTCGCACATGTGATGACCGGGGTTACCAGCTACACCAGTTTTGCCGGTAAAGACGGCATCGCTCCTGTTGCAGTAGCTATCGAGCACATGGGCACAGCCGATGCCAACGGTGTCGTGCAGCCTGACTATCCCTGGCTGAACCGGGCCATCCTTGTCGCCATCCTTGCAGGTTATGCTTCTGTGATACTGGTGATGCTGATGGGCCAGAGCCGTGTGTTCTTCAGCATGAGCAAAGACGGACTTATCCCTAAAATATTCTCCAGCGTAAATCCAAAAACACAAACGCCGGCAAAGAGCAACCTGTTATTCATGTTGTTCGTGAGTCTTTTTGCTGCATTTGTTCCTGCACGCGTTGTTGGTGAAATGACGAGCATCGGTACACTCTTCGCATTCATCCTTGTATGCGTGGGCGTATGGGTTATGCGCAATAAAATGCCTGATCTTCCCCGGGCCTTTAAAACGCCATTGGTACCACTCGTTCCGATTCTCGGTATCGCCACCTGTTTATTCATGATGGTGTTCCTCCCGATGGATACCTGGATCCGTCTGCTCGTTTGGATGCTGATCGGCCTTGACATCTACCTTGTCTACGGTGCCAAACACAGCCATCTTGGGAATGGCACCTCCGAGCGGAAGGGAATGCGTGTTGCCCGGCTGACGGGGATCAGTCTGGCCGGACTGCTGGTTGTAGCAGGCCTGCTTCACCAATATGATGTTGGGTTTGACGCTGACCGCACCTTGCTCTACATCTCCATCATTTTTGCTGTGGTACACCTCGTATTGTATGCCAGCAAACTTGGCAAAAAAGAACAGGCTTAATCAGTTTTTTCCATACTCACAACGGCGCCGGTTTGGCGCCGTTGTCATTTACACCCTTTCCGGTTTACAGCTATTCCCGTAGATTTGCAGCCACCGCAAACGCGGCCTTTTATAACTCAAATTCAAGATGGGAAGGATATTCGAAGTACGTAAGTCGACCATGTTTGCCCGCTGGGATCGCATGGCAAAGCAGTTTACCCGTATCGGTAAAGAGATCATTATCGCTGTAAAAGCCGGCGGCCCTGATCCCAATTCCAATGCTGCCCTCCGCCGCTGCTTTCAGAACGCGCGCAGTGTAGGTATGCCGAAAGACCGCGTGGAGGCTGCCATAAAAAGAGCCCAAGGCAAAGAACTCGTCAACTATGACGAGATCCTCTACGAAGGTTATGGCCCGCATGGGGTCGCCATACTCGTGGAAACAGCTACTGATAACCACGTGCGCACCGTGGCCAATGTTAAATCACATTTCAATAAAGGCCATGGCACCATGGGCAATAGCGGCAGCGTTGCCTTCCAGTTCAAAAAAATGGGTGTGTTCAAATTAAAGCCGGAAGGTCTCAACTCGGAGGACCTCGAGCTGGAACTGATCGACTTTGGCCTGGAAGAACTCGGTGAGGGAACCGGGGAGAATGGCGACGAGGTATTAGTGGTACGTTGCGGCTTCACTGATTTCGGCAATATGCAAAAAGCACTCGAAGAAAAAAACATCACTCCAATCAGTGCAGAGGTTGAATGGATTCCTTCCACCACCGTACCCGTTACCGACGAACAGGCAGAAGATGTGAGCAAGCTCATCGAACGCCTGGAGCAGGACGAAGACGTGCAGAAAGTGTTTCATAATATGGGATAAACAAGTGCGGACCGGCAGGCAGGGCGCGGAGGTGAGACTGAGATAGACCTTTTGATTTTTTAATTTTTAATTTTTAATTTTTCTTGCCTGCAATCATCTTCTTCGACGGCGTCTGTAATCTCTGTAACCGGTTTGTTGCATTCATCATCCGCAACGATAAAGAGAAAAAATTCTACTTTTCTCCGTTGCAGGGTGAAACAGCAAAAACCAGGTTGCCCGTTGAGATCACCCGGGGAGTGGATTCAGTTATTCTGCTCGAAGACGATAAAATATATACAAAGTCCGCTGCGGCACTGCGTATCGCCCGATCATTGAAAGGCCTGTGGCCGCTGGCCTACGGGCTGATGATCGTACCGGGCTTCATCCGTAATTCAGTCTATGACCTGGTAGCCAGGCGCAGGTATAAATGGTTTGGCAAAAAAGAAGCATGTATGGTGCCGACCCCGGAGTTGCGGGCCAGGTTCTTACCGTGATATGCTTCGCACCGTGGGAAGAGAAATTCCGAATCGCATAGCAACCATACGGGTTACGAAGATCACGATGATGGCAACCACCTTTGCCAGGTCATTGTCCATTCCGCCATTTCGAAGTATCACATATAATCCTGCACCGATGATACCCGCCAGTGCATAAATCTCTTTGCGGAAAACCATTGGTACCTGGTTGAGCAATACATCCCGGATCACACCCCCGAAGCAGGCCGTGATGGTACCTAACGCGATCGATACACCCACGCTGAATTCACGAACGATCCCCATTTCCACACCAACAATGGTAAACAGTCCAAGGCCCAGGGCGTCGAAGAGCTTCAGTGTTGTGGTAAAATATTTAAGCCTTGAGGCAAACAACATGGTGAATACCGCTGAACCGAAGATGACAACAGTCGTAAGATCATTTCGCAGCCAGAGAACCGGCTGATTCCCTATCATCATATCCCGTAGCGTACCGCCTCCGATCGCGGTTACAAACGAGAGCACGAGCACACCAAACGGATCCAGTTTTTTTTCGATCGCCAGCAATGCGCCGGAGACGGCGAAAGCAAAGGTGCCGAGGATGTCGATTATGGGAAGGATGCCGTACTGCATGAGAAAAGTAAAAACTCAAAAGTTACGTAATTGGAACTCAATCCGGCACCGGGATGTTTCACGCAAAGTCGCAAAGAGAAGTACAAAGGACGCAAATACAAAACTCCGTATCCCGCATCACTCCGCCATCATCTCCCTGATCACCGTTTCGATCTCTTCGCGGTTTGGCTTGCTGAAATAGTCGCCATCGCTGCCATAGGCCGGGCGATGCGCTTTGGCGGTGATCGTGCGGGGAGCCACATCGAGGTAGCGGTAACCGCCCTGCTCTTCCATCACCTTATTGAACATATAGGCCGCGGCCCCGCCCGGTACGTCTTCATCGATGAACACGATGCGGTTTGTTTTCTTCAACGATTCCAGTATGCTGTGATGCAGATCAAACGGCAACAAGGTCTGCACATCGATCACCTCGCAACTGATACCGGATTGTTCCAGCGAAGTCACAGCCTCCTGGATGATACGCAGCGTAGAGCCGTATGATACGATCGTTACGTCTGAACCTTCTTTCAACACTTCCGGGATACCTAAAGGAACGGTCATCTCGAGCAGGTTCGATGGTAATTTTTCTTTCAGGCGATAACCATTCAGGCATTCCACTACGATCGCGGGATCGTTGGCACGAAGCAATGTATTATACATGCCGGCTGCCTGCACCATGTTGCGGGGAACGCATACATACATTCCACGAAGGGCGTTGATCATCATTCCCATTGGCGAACCGCTGTGCCATATTCCCTCCAATCGGTGTCCGCGTGTCCGCACAATGAGCGGGCAGCTCTGCCGCCCGAAACTGCGGTAATGCAGGGTGGCCACATCATCACTCAACGGCTGCAGTCCATAGAGCAGGTAATCGAGGTATTGTATCTCGGCAATAGGCCGCAGTCCCCGTAGCGCCAGCCCTACTCCCTGGCCCATGATGGTCAGTTCGCGGATACCTGTATCGAAGATGCGGTCGGCTCCGTGCTTTGCCTGCAGACCACTGAAACCCTGGTTCACATCACCGATCTGGCCCAGGTCCTCACCAAATGCCACGACCTTTGGATTGCTTTCAAAAAGCTGATCGAAATATTTGTTCAACACTTCGTATCCGTTCACCACTGCAGAGCTGTCATTGACTGCGGGTTTTACGGCGTTCACCTTTAAAGCGCTTTTTGGTCCTTCGTTGTATAGATGTGAGTTGTATAATTCCTTGCTGAGTGTACGCAGTTCGTTGTAGTAATCTCTGGTCCAGAAAGCCGCCTCGTCATTGCCGGCCAGTTGCAACGCATCATGGAGGGTTCGCATCACCTCCCGCCGAAGTGGTTCGCGGTTGGCACTTAGTTGTGCGGCAAGCTTGCGCAATGCAGGCGCCTGGGCAGGAATAGCGACCGCCATCGCTTCGATCAATTCTGTTGTACGCGATACCTGTCGGATGATCGGCTGTATATAATTTCTCCAGGCTTCCTCTTTTTCTTCTTTCACCTGTTGCTTGGCCTGGCGCTCCACTTCTTCCAGCTCATCTTCCGAGCCAAGGGCGTTTTCCAGGATCCACTCACGCATTTTCTTCAGGCCGTCCCATTCCCTTTCCCAGGAAAGCCTGTCCTGGGTTTTATAGCGTTCATGAGAACCCGAGGTGGAATGGCCCTGCGGCTGCGTGATGTCTTCCACATGGAAAAGTACAGGTGTATGTGTTTCGCGCGCCAGGCGGAT
Source organism: Bacteroidota bacterium (assembly GCA_023430465.1). GTDB lineage: Bacteria > Bacteroidota > Bacteroidia > Chitinophagales > Chitinophagaceae > JAEZAM01. The sequence continues at coordinate 21,905 of JAEZAM010000144.1, forward strand.
GCCTTCATCGAATGTCTCACACATGCCTGCATAATCCCAACCCTTTACCTTGAAAATAGCGAGGCCATTGGTACCTTCTTCTTTTTGCATACCGGCAAGGGCTGCTGATATCGATCCTTTTGTCGTCTGGTATTTTTTCGGAACGGAAATTCCATAGCCGTCATCCCACACAAAAATCGCCACCGGTACCTGCAGCACGCCTGCCGCATTCACCGTTTCCCAAAAATGCCCTTCAGAAGTAGACGCATCCCCGATCGTACAAAAGCAGACCTCATTCCCATTCTGCGATAAACCGTCGAACTGCCGCAGTTCAGCAACGCGTCGAAAAAGTTTGGAAGCAAGCGCCAGTCCCAGTGCACGTGGCATCTGGGCGGCGGTGGGTGCCATATCACTGGCGGTATTTCGGGTTGTAGCAAGATCCAGCCAGTTGCCTTCGCTGTCAGTCAGGGGCGTGGAAAAATGCGAAACCATCTGCCGGCCGGCATTATTTGGATCATTGTTGATATCCGGATCGGCGTAAAGCTGTGAGAAAAACTGGGCAACCGTTGACTGACCGATCGCGAAATGAAAGGTCTGATCGCGGTAATAACCACTCCGGAAATCACCGGGCTGGAAGAACTTGGCCATGGCCACCTGGGCTATTTCCTTGCCATCACCGAAAATGCCAAATTTGGCTTTGCCGGTCAATACTTCTTTCCGTGCCAGCAGGCTGGCCTCACGGCTGATACAGGCTACCCGGTAATCAGCCAGGACCTCTTCCCGAAATTTGTCAAAGGACAATTTTGCGTCAGATGGCATCGTTAATGGAGTCGCGTTTTCCATCAGGCAAAAATAGGAGATTAGGCCCATTCCCCCGGTTTGTAAAAAAAGGCAGAACCGGTGCAACCATGGGCAAAAATCTGCCATCTTTTGTCTAAATTTGACACCTCCAAAACCATGAGCATGAAAAAACTTTTAACCCTTTCCCTCCTGCTTTCGGCCTTTTTTGTGGCCAGCGCGCAGCAAGGCTCTGCTGAAGCCATCAAACTCAAAGAAACCGAGCATGACTTTGGAAAAATTCCCCAGGGCAAGCCAGTTTATTACACGTTTGAACTTCAGAATGTGTCTTCTTCCCCTCTGAAGCTTGATGATGTTCGCGCTACCTGCGGTTGTACAACCCCTGAATGGAGCCATGAAGCCATCGCGCCGGGCGCTACATCCGTGATCAAGGTTGGTTACAATGCAGCAGCCGAAGGTCCATTCGAAAAATTTATCACGATCACCTATAATACCGATCAGACGAAGCAACTGAAAATCAAAGGCACCGTTTGGAAAGCGCCGGAAGGGGCTGCACCTCCTAACGCGTCTGTTCAGTTCCTGAAAAAACAAACCCTCTAAAAACCTCCTCATGAAAAAATTTGTTCTTTTCGCTACTGCTTTGTTCTTCAGCGCGGCTATGATGGCCCAGACAAAGCCTGAAGACCTGGTGAAGTTCAACACAGAAACACACAACTTTGGTAAGATCAAGCAGGGCATACCTGTGACTTACTATTTTGAGATCAAGAATATCAGCGATCAGAAAGTGGTAGTTGAAAATGCATCAGCTAGCTGCGGATGTACTGTACCAGAAAAACCTGAACAGCCAATCCTGCCCGGGGCTTCTGCGAAGCTCAAAGTTGTATTCAACGCCGGAACTATCGGGCCTATCCAAAAAGAAGTACTGGTAAAATTTGCAGGTGTAGACCAGCAAAAAGTACTGCGAATTACGGGTGAGGTAGTTGCTGCGGATCAACCGCAGGCGGCTCCGGCAAAAACAAAAGGTAAGTAACACAGTATTTTTCATCCATACTCTTCCAGACCCCGCTCCCGCGGGGTTTTTTATTTATGGACACCCATCCAACCCCACTGGGTAAACACTTAATTTCTCTTAGCTAACGGCCTGGTTTTGAATGGTACAAAATGGAATTCGGGAAAAACCATGCCCGGAGATTCCCCCAGCAAGGAATAAATTTGCCCCACATGCATGATATTTTTCATGTGTTGCTCCGCCCTACAGCTATTTTTCCACAAAGAAAAAAATTAGTTTCCTCTAAATCAAACGGTTACATACGAATCAATTGAGACCGGCATTATTTTACGTAGTATTTATCAAACGCTTGCTATGTCTGAAAGCCCGAATACAGGGGACTTTTCCGCAAAGATCGCTGGACTGGGAGCCAGTCTTGGCAATTTGATCATGGATGGCTTCGATCGTTTCGAAAGCAGCCAGATCGGCCGGAAGATCATGGATCCTGTGAACGGTTTCTTAAAATCAGCGGATGAGATCGAAACGGAGTTTTCTGAAGCAATGAACTCTTACCGTGGGGCGTTTAAAGAAATGCAGTCAGCAGCATTTATTGAATTACGAAATAACAGGGACGGTTATTTGAATATTACATACCCCAGAGTCGATTCAGGGTATCAAGAAGAAAACTATTAGTTTTTATTGTTTCAGACTATGAAAACTGATAGAGGGGGTCGTGAAAACGACCCCCTACTTTTTTATTCCCCCATGTATCTCCGGAAGGCTGCAGTCCGCTCAATCATCTTTATCACTTTTGCCTGGAATTCTTCATTCTGTTTGGCCGGTCCGTTCTGGCTGGTAAAGTAGATGGTATAAAAGAGATTATCACGAAAGACATAGCCCGGGTCCGTGATATCCGACTTTGAGATCACTACTGCAAGTAGTTTCGATTTTGTCTTCTTCTCATCATCCCCCGTCGTTCCTGTTTTGGCATAATAAAAAAATCGGTTCCCATCTTTCAACCGTGCGCCAAGCGCACCGGCGGTACCGGCGAAAAGCGCATCCTTCATCCCCTTGAATACACCGTTGCTTACGATATCCATGAACTGGTTATAGCCGATCGACGGATCCACCTGAAAAGCGCTGTGCCGCGATGCCGGGGGATAGGCATCAAATGTCAGGTGATAGTTCCGGTTCAGGGTCACAAGTTTTCCATAACCTTCCACCATGGAAGCAGGTGACATCATCACCTGGCTGCTGCCTTTCACATGTCCCCTGAAGCCGGTAAGAAACACATCATACGGTATGCGGTGGTCCATGCCGGAAGCAGTCTGATCAAATACCGGCGCTTCGGGGCTGATAAACGAGGCATTGCCTGTAATGAACGGATGTATTTTCTCCCTTGCGATGCTTTGCCCGCTACGGGAAGCCACCTGGAAATTATCATGCAAACCAATGGAAGTGTATGAACTGTCTGATCCGAAATCAGCTTTGCCCGCGGAGTATCCTGGCCAATGGGAGAAATCATTCAACCAATACGTTTTTCCGCTATAAGAAAAATAGGGCCAACTGAAACCCTGTGTCCCGCGTAATGAAAACTGGCTCTTCAACAACTGTTGGGGATCTTGCTTCCTGTAAGATCCAAGCAACAGCACATTGCTATGATAATAATTATCAGAGTAGCGCAGGTAATCGCTGACGTTGGATATCCTGCCATTATTTTTTTCAAAATCATAAGGGGCGACTTTTTCACCGCCAAAACGCTCCTGCTTCTCCGTGAAGCCATCTGAAGCGAAAAGCGACCAGTCCAGGTTCAACTGGGAAGCAATGGCAGTAAATACGATGGGTTTAAGAGTTGATCCCGGTCCGGGATTCAGGCGAAGCAGGTTGATGTTGCCTACCTGTTTTCGCAGCGTTGATTGCATCACGATGCCATTCTCTCCTTCGATTGCTGCGGCAAAGGCCAGCTTCTCATTGGGGTCAGGACGCTGGAAGCCTTTGATATGATCTGCCAGTGCAAGCATCCGTCCCATCCCATCAGCAATGGTGATCCCGTACTCCGCACCATCTCTGAACGCTGTGTCACGCATGAGCTCCTGTATCCCTGCAAGCAGAGAATCAGTCAGCCGGTAATCAAGTGAAACGAACACATCTTTATGCACAGAAGATTTTTCCGTAAGCGCGGGTGAAACAGCTTCAGCGAAATTTCTTGCCCAGTTGAAGCGGTAAGCAAGGGGGTACACATAATAGCGGCTGCCATTGACGTAATAGTTTCGCATGAATGCATCGGGCTCCACCGATAACTTCAGTGATCGTTTACTCAATGAATCGCTGATAGTGAGATTGGAAGGGTTGCGGAGACGAAGGCTGTCAGCTTTGCCCAAAATGACCTCGCCTGAAACTGAATTGATCTGCAAAGGCCCGCCATGATTCACAAGATAGAGTCCGGGATCATGGTTCAATCCTGCTCTGCGTATGCTAACGGACCATCCTGCTAATGACTGTTCCGCGTCATCGTGTGGCGATAGTTGAATAAACTGACCATTGCCCGCATCCCATGCAGAAACATTGTAAAAGCTGGTGTCCGAAAACACGTTACCGGTCCAGAGCTGTTGCAGGTGTGGCGGCGCTTCGACGCGGAAATAATTTTCATTCACAGCCATCTGCGGTGCCCCGGTAGATATGTCAAGGGATAACAGGCGACGCCTGTCTGTGTGCGCAGCGAATGATCCGCGCGCGTATTGCCCCACCTGGCTGCGGATGAATGGCGAAGGAAAACTGATCGCATCGCGCTGAAGCAGTTGCCGAAGTGTATCAGTAAAGACCGCATCACGAGATGCGAGATCGAGACTACGTGTGAAACTGGCAGTATCTATGGAAGTGAATAACGGTTGTAGCACGGCTTCTGTATACGTGGACACCTCATCAGATAACGTTGCAAGATTGAATTGCTTTTCCCTGTTGAATCCAGGCCGTACAAACAGCAGCATGACAGCCAGCAATGAAAATACAGCCAGCCCAGGAAGAAATTTCAACCGATGCCGGTAATGTTCTGCAGGTATCCGCGCAAAGACGAGCAGGATGGTGATGACAAGCATCGACGGAAAGATGATCGACTGCTTACTCAGGATACTGGCAAACGGCAGATCCTGGCCGAAGAAAATATAGCGACCTGTTGCAGCAAGTGTTACGAGCAATGATGCAATGATAAGATAGTTGAGGATGGCGAATCCTGCATTCACTGCCGGGTAGCCCGCATTTGTCCGGTTTGTAAAATCGGGGTATAACTTATAGAATGATGAAACAAGTATCCCGGGAATCAGCAGAAGAAACACGTAAAGCAGTGCACTTGATTTGCCATGCTCTGCAACGAGAAAGCGGCTGGTGACGAGGTCAGTTGCCTGGGCATTGTATTTTGCTCCTTTATTTTGCGGGGCATGCTGTAACATCTGGAATCCTTTCTGCGCCATCCCCGGATTATTATCGGGATCGATGAACGTATTGATGAACCACTGATTTTGCGCAGCACGAATCACGGGTTCATATGTTTTCCCATCCCTGTAAGCATTGGCTACAGCCTCTGATGCGGGGTGAATGAGTACATCTATCCGGTACCTGGTCATGGCCGCCTTATCAAGCACAAATTCCTTCCGAAAAAACAGGCTGGTTATCAGAAAAACAGCTACACCCAGTGTCACCGCCACCCGTCTTGATTTACGTTGAGGCGTCCGAAAAGCCAACCGGTAAAAGACATAGGCGGGAATGAATGAGGCGATGAAATAGATTACATAATATCCTGCCTGGGGCAGATCAAGAATGAAATTAAAAATGTGCGGCGCATATAGAAGGTTGAGAACAAATGCAGCGAGCCAGATGATTCCGGTGGTGATAAACAGCCGCGCATTTCTGTTGCTGCCGGATGATAATCCACCGATACCATAATTGATGCAGACGAATGCTTCATGGAAAAGTATAAAATTCAGAAAGACGATGGCAAAGCCGATATCGATCAGCAGGAAGCTCCCCAGCAGGGAGAAAGAGAGCAATATCTTCAAGGGGTTACTGACCAGCATTTCCAAAGTCCGGTTGGATGAAATCTGCCACCACTCCTCACCCTGTGATGCTGTGAGCGGAGAAAAACGGTAGGAAATGAACAGGAAAAGAAAATAAAGCAAGAGCAATAAAATGGCGAGGTGCCGGCTTATGCCTGGATCGAAGCCATTGGCCCATGCGAAGCCAATACTACCGATGAGTATGATCAGCCAGCAGGTGATAAAACTGACGAGTGGATTTTTGCGAAGGAGTGCCGGTATACGACGGGTGAGAACTGAAAGAGAAGAAAACCTGAACTTCACTTTTGCCTTGCGGAAAAACCCTGCGGCTCCGAAGAACATTCCAAGCAACAAAGCCGCTGCAGGGATGATCAGAAAATTACCGGCACTTTCCAGTTGTTGCCTCGATGGCAGATCGATGCCATCATAGGGCGGAAATGTTTTGTATCTCCAGTAGAGAAAAAATCGTGTAGTTAAAAATACCACCGATACGATCGCGAGCACCTGAGCGATAAATGAACCATCGTTGCGCGACCAATAGAAGCCTGCGAGTACAGCAGCGATGAAGAAGAGCAGGCTTCCAACAATCAACCATTTCCAGATCGACGACGGGATGGAGAACCCGGCGAACTGCCAATCCGTTGTATCTGCGATGGAAAATAACCACGCTGCATTTCCTGAATGCATGGGCAGGGTGAACTGCTGATCTGTGACCGGCACCGGCGACATATCCGCAAGGCGCTGCAGGCGGGGTTGGAGTGAGCTGTTACCGGTTGAGGGTTCATAGGTCATCAGGACAGCAGGAAAGGAATTCTCCCGCAATGCACTGTATCCGCCAAACATAAATCCTTCCCTGAAAATGGAAGGCACACGGGTCATCTGGCCCTGGTCAGCTACAATGAACTTGGCGATCATGGCTTCCCGGCTTTCCCGCCGTTCTGGTGTAAGCGGGTAGGATGAAGGATAGCGAACACGAAGTACAGTCCCACGGTTTTCTTTTACCACTGTCATCAGATTGCGCTGACTGGCAGCGACACCAAGTCCCCAGGTGAATGATTGACCGTCCGGGATATTAACATTAAATCGCAGGCTTGATGGGGTCAGCCTCGTTTCACCATGTACAATGCTGGTTGCAAAGGCGAACAATTTTCCGGAAACAAAAAACCGTGCTTCATCATCACTATACTGTATAATAAAAAGTTGTCGCAATGCTTCCGGGAAGGAAGGATCCCTGAACACAGGCAGATTGATGACTGCTGAATCTGATTGGAGCAAAGACCACAGCGTTGCGCCTTTGCGAAGTGACAGTTCACGGGAAACACTAACCGGGCCGGCGTTAAATGTAAGCTTGTTTTCTTTCACACTGAACCTTAACGGCGTGCGATTTACATCGAAGGAAATAGCACCTGACTCAACCGGAAATGAGGTTGAGGCGAGCACCGATCCATCTTTACCAGACACGAACAGCGGCTCTTCGCTATAGGACGATGAAATCTGCACACCATCGGCTGACGGAGTCATCGCAAAATCATTGTATGGCAGATCATTGTTGGATGCTGTGTCAGCCGCGCCCAACCGGATAGTTTTTTGCAATAAGAATCCATCATGCCGGATAAAATGATGATCCGCATTAGTGAAGGTATCCAGCCACCGGCCCGGGTTGAAATGCAACAGCAGGAAGCTCACGCAAACGAATCCTGTCGCAAGAAAAAATACAGGAAAGGATCGTCGGTCTGTCCGACCCATGCGAAAACTCCGGTAGTGCAACCCGGCGAACAGCAACAACAAAATGATAGCGACAACAAAAAGGCTGCTGAGCCCACTGAAGAACTGGATCATTTACGTCAGGATTGATTGAGATTGGTTTCATCAAAAACCGGGTAAGAAAGATTCCGCAGTCCCATTTTATCAAGGGCAACCCGCAGCGTCAATGCGCGGCTGCCATGTTCGGTGTTCAACTCTTTCAACAGGCCCTGGTCAAGATCATTACCTTTTTCAACATTACCAATACGTTGAACCATCTTACCGCCTATCGCTAACTCATTCACGCGCAGGTAGAGGTATTCCGCAAAGAATAATCCCAGTGACACCAGCAGCTCCAATATTCTTTCCTGGTCTTCCCGGGAAATACGGGCAGGGTTATTTTTATTTTGATCAGCAAGCGCGTGCAGGGGTTTGAGAAAACTCTCGTAGGCATAAACCGAGATCGATCTTTCGGTAGCGAGAAACGACGCCAGGATCTCTGCTTCGGATTTCTCGCGCGAATAGCCGGGATAGTTCCGCACTTTGTACACCTGCATGATTTGTTGCTTCAGTGCGTCCAGTTCCGTAACTACCTGCTGGTACGCGGTTTCCCATTTCAATTTTTCACCTTCGAGCGCAGCGAGGCGACCATTGGAATGACCCTTCTTTTCGCCCGCGTTTGCCAGCTTTTTTGTCACAGGCTGAGACGATTCCAGTTCAAGTTCCCGGAATTCCTTTGTTATGGTATCCTTGAGCCGCCTGATTGATCGCTGATTTGCTTGCTGATTTTTCCATAGCAGAAACAATGCAGCAAGCAGGCCAAGCGCCAATGCCGAAAATGCAATTGGTACGTATAGCGGCAGCTCCAGCTCGGCGGCCTTCGGGGGTGTAACCGGCACCTCTGCGGAAGGATAGTAGACATTCTTCAACGAATCCAGTTCGGAGCGAAGAATGATCGGGTTGCGGGTGCCGCGCTCCTTTGCCTTCAATGAGTCAACCACCCGCAGTTGAGAATCTGCCCGCTCCTGTGAAAATGCGGTTGGTGAGAGTATCATGATAAAAAGGAAAAGAAAGGTGTTTTTCATAAGCGTGGTTAGAAGTTAATGAAATTGAGTATGGTTTTACGTGGTGCCGGCTGCTGACCTCTTTGTTCTTCCTGGCGATTGTGCATGTCAGCATGAACGCTGTTGATCGAGGCCAGTTCTGACGTGCCTGACGGAAACGTGGATATATCTTTCATGTCCTGTAACGGTGAATACACCTCTGCCAGCGAAGTCAGTATGCTGTAAAGGGAACGCACATCCTGCACCCGTTGGTTCTCCATCAGGCGGAGGTAAATATTATCCCGGGTAAAATAAATGTCAACGGTTTTGTTGCGGAATGATTTCAGTTGCTGATTATTTCTCCGGACAAGCGCGGTATTGTAGATGATATCGTTTCCCGGCTGGATCTTGATGCCGCGATAGAGAAACATATTGTTGTTTAGTACATCGTTATTCTTCGACAAACCTTCCTTCTTGTCGATCGGTATGCCTGTAAAATCAGTGATCTTGTAGGCACCGGTGAACGCGCCATGAATGGCAACGTTCTTATTGTTGAGCGCGCGCCCTGCGGGCATTGTATTAACGCGGACTCCGGAACCAAGCAACGCGAGCAAACCTTTCTCTGTTTTCTCGCGCAGTTCATCAAAATAAAACGCCCGGCCGCTTAGCATGATCACCTTGATGCGCTTGCGGATATCACGGGTTAGTACGTCACTGATGCTGGAAAGGATGCAATGGACGATGCAATCTGTAGCCCTGTGCACGAGACCGGTGATCTCATCATCCCAGCGCACAGACCTGTCGCGCAGAATAGCTTCGGCGTATTGCAACAGCGTGGATTGATCACGGTGCAGGTTGGCAATGGTTCTTTCGCTGCCTGGCCCTGCTTCGGACAAATTTGCAAACCCGGCAATACTCACTGGTTCGAGGGTCTTGTATCTCTTTTTGATATTTTCCACAAGCTGTAAAAACCCAAGTACATCCACCGTCAGATTTTGCCCTATGATCTGCCGGGTGATAAAGTCGCGGACGGACAACTCATTTGTACCGGGGATCACTTTCAGCACAAGGCTCAGAAAATCTTCGATAAATGCATACGACAATACATTGCCTGCGCCGGCAAAACCTGTGCGGAAGAAGCTGGAATAATTTTCATTATCATCTGCCATGACGATGGAGATATCGGTTGTACCCTTCCCGCAATCGATCACCAGCGCCATATCGCCATTTACCAATCGCACATCATTCCCGCTTGTTTGCTGGTAGCCCATAAACGCTGCATCGCTTTCCGAGATGGTTTCATACTCAACTGCCGGCGGGTTACCCGGCAATGACAGCGAATCCATAAGGGCGGCGGTACGCAACCTGAGCTCATTCAGCAAACTGAAAACATCATGCTGTGTATAAATATTAGGAACAAGCAGTGTAACGATGATCCCACCTGATCGAAACTCCGGCTTGGTGCTGATCATCAACCGCAATAACCGCAGCAGGATAGCACTGATGAGCTGGTGCTTATGTGTACGTATGCTGTAATCCTCGGATTGTGCGCCGACGATCATCTGGAGGCTGCGTTCAATACCAAGCTTGAGATTTGGAATGATCTCATAGTTATCCCGAAAATCGACGGAGGTGGCGGCCACTTCCTGCCTGGTGATGAACAAACGCACCTCATCCTGGCGGATATCTTTGTGAAAATTGAACGGAAACCTTTCCCGCTCTGTTTCAGAGATGCGTTTCTTCACAGCAAAGAAAGTGCGGTACAGCAGCGGCTGACCCTGCTCCTGGTTAAGGAATTCTTCGCGGCGATAATGCCTGCCGGGCTCCTGCAACTGCAACTGGCTTACCAGGTTTTCGAGTATATCGTATTGCATCACGGCTGATTGCGGCCCGCAGTTGCGGTAGCCAACCTGGCTGGACTCGCTGCCAAAATCGATCACCACGCGGTTGCAGGCAGGCGCGGGAACCATGGCCAGCTCGTACCGCGCAGAGCAAACAGTGTTATCATCGAGATGCAGTGAAATATGCAGCGAGCAGTTGAAGTTTGTTGCCCGATGCGTGTAGTAGCCCAGTGTTATTCGCTTTTGCGAAGCAGAATAATCCAACCGCAGCCCGGACGCAAGCCCGGCGGATTGGACCACATGAAATTTTCCGGTCTTGCGGATGATGAGTTCATATCGCCCCGCGTCGTCTTTCAGTTCGAGGCTGCACTCCGTCAGGTTCACATCCTGCAGCCCGGATGGAGCCATTTGATTCAATGTAAGCCGGGAAGGATCTTCCAGTGTGATGATGGGCACCACCACTCTTTCCTCTACGGGAATAACAAAATTGAAATCTGTCTCCTGGCGGTTTCCCTCTACTTCATCGCTATCTAATTTCGCGATGAAGTACCGGTCGCTTCTGATGAGGAGAGGCAAATAGTAGAGATGCATAAGAATGATTTAGTATTAATCTTTACAGAACCAGCGGTCGTTGAGATTGCCGTAATTCGATTGTTTGTCGGCAGAGTAACAGAAATTGAATACAGGTGATTGTATGGAAACAAATGCCACCGACACACTGTCGCCCTGGGTCATGCCTGGCAATTCGCGCGTAACGGGTTCGGTGTAGTCAATGCCTTTCAGCGTGAGTGTATCAGTATGAACGAGATTACCCTTTTCCCAGGTATCAACACGAATGGCGGCATTGGTGATAAAATAACCGGTGGCATTATCCAGTGTCACGCTGCGGTTGGTAAAGCGGGTGGCTTCGGGAATCGTATCCCGGTTGGACCGGAACGACAGCAGGATCCGATCTGGCCAGGTATTCCGGATACGCAGGTTGGTGCGCGTGACACGATCCAGTTTAACCCCACGGCTGTATTCTACAGCAGTGATGAGCGAATCAACATTAAGAGGTGGAGTATTCTCAGGCCGCGCGGCATTGACGGTCAATGGCGGAGCGGGGCTCCAGGATATCCGGGTGAAATTATAAATAAAGATTGCGGCAATGATAAGGACGGCCATGATCGCCAGCCGGCTTATCCAGCGAAATGATGCAGGAGGTTTGGAACGCGCGGCGACAGCCTGGGCAGAAGGTGCTGCGGAAACGATTTTGGCAGGTGCAGCGAGACGGCGATACTGCACAAGGGTCAGCCATTCCTTACCACCGAACGGCCAGATGCGAATAGAAGATGGGTCCGAAACAGACCTGATTTGTGATTCAAGTTCTTCGGCCGAATGCAGTTCTTTAATCCCGTTCGATCCATTGATGAACAGATATTTTTCCATGCTTGGGAAACTATTTTGGTGCTGATGCGTAGAAAAATCTCAAATGGATCGGGTTGTTGAGGAGAAAAGGTAAGGCGATTTTCCGCACTCGGTGAGGGATGAATGGAGATACAACATTTTTTTATGAATCTCCCCCGCAGGCGTGGAAGTAAAAATTCAAAATCCAAAATGAAAAGCCGGTCATCTATCGCCGATCCTTAACCTCCGCCTTAACTCCCGGGAATCCGTACATTTGCGCATGCTAAAAATATCAGACCGTGGGGTCGCTATGCCGCCCTCGCCTATCCGGAAACTTGTTCCATTTGCCGAGGCCGCAAAAAAGAAAGGCCTGAAAGTTTATCACCTCAATATTGGCCAGCCTGACATTGAAACGCCCGCCCCGATCATCGATGCTGTAAGAAAGGCAGACATCCACGTGCTGGAATACAGCCATAGCGCCGGCAATGAAAGTTATCGCCGTAAACTCGTTTCTTATTATAAAAAAGTTGGTATCGATGTGACGCATGAGCAGATCATGATCACTACCGGTGGATCGGAAGCTATCCAGTTCGGTTTCTTTACCTGTTTCAACCCGGGCGATGAGGTTATCATTCCCGAACCATTCTATGCCAACTATAACGGCTTCGCCTGCGCAGCAGGCG
>JAEZAM010000084.1 GCA_023430465.1 Bacteroidota bacterium
GTTGCAAATAGCCGACAAGGGCTTTAGCCCGCCAGTCGGCCAAGCTGAATAGCCCTGACTTTAGTCAGGGGCAGTCCGGGTTGAGGTTGAGGCTAAGGTTAAGGTTGAGGTTGAGGTTAAGGTTGCAAATAGCCGACAAGGGCTTTAGCCCGCCAGTCGGCCAAGCTGAATAGCCCTGACTTTAGTCAGGGGCAGTCCAGGTTGAGCGTAACAGGAAAGAGCACCGCACGCGTTATCCAGATCCTGACATCCAGCCATCCAGCATTTTTCGCATAAAGTTTTGCCTTTTACTTTTTCTTCTCCGTCAAATACCGCCAGTACCTTTTCGGCATATGACGGATATGGAGTTTCATGTTCTTTCTTGCCGCGATATTGATGGAGGAAAAATACTGCTGCCAGAGCCGCTGGTACAATTCTTCTTTCTCATCATGAATGGCGGCAAGCGAGGAGGGTGAAGCGAGGTCAGCGCTAAAATCCAAGTTCACTTCATTCACTGTTTCCTTATCGTAATATAACCCATACTTTCTACGGGAGTCATAGATCAGCCAGCGTTGATCGGCATAGCGCTTTTCAAAATGCCCGCTTATCAATGGCAATACATTGAAGTCAGGCTGAATGATGGAATAGAACAGCCCGTCACCGGTTAATTCAAAACGTACAAAAGCCTCCATTCGATGCTTTTCGCGGTGGACTTTCTGACTGATTTGCTGGATAGCGAGCACATCGCGATTGCCAAAATTATTCTCGACAGGTTGGCTGGAATTTATTACGTAACGGATATATTGTAGAAGGTGATCTTCCACACCTGGCAACTCTGACAGAAAGGTTTTATAGAAATTCCTGACAGCCCCTGGTGATAGTCGTTGATGCATTTTGGTGAGGACCCGCTTTGCTTTGGTCTCATCTGTTGTCACTACATGGTTGGTGCCCAACAATGATGGATTCGCCGTTGCCTGGGGACGAATTACCGCCTGGTTGAACCCATACTCATAAACCTCGAAGATAGCAGTAAGGAGGCCATTGAAGCTTCCATCGTATTGCAGCATTTCCATGTCAGAATATCTTCAGTTGTGGAGAAAAGTTCGGACGGTATTTACTCGTGCCTTCGGAAAGAATCATTTGTTTCAATTGCGAAGGCTGAAAATCTTTTCGCTCAAACTCTTTGTTGCATACAATGAAATATCGGGCACGGTTGATAGCCACACCTATTTTCCTTAATTGATCCCAGCCTACGCGACCAAATTTTCGCGCAGTTACAATTCGCTTTGCTGATTGTATCCCGATACCCGGAATGCGGATGATCAGTTTATAATCTGCAGTATTCAAATCAATGGGAAATTCATGCATATTTTTCAAAGCCCAGGAGAGTTTAGGATCTATGTCCATATCAAGAAGCGGATCCTGTGGCCCGACAAGTTCCTCAATTTTGAAATCATAAAACCGCATGAGCCAGTCTGCCTGGTAGAGCCGGTTCTCACGGATCATCGGCACAGGCGTTCCCAACGCCGGCAAGCGGTTATCCGTGCTGATTGGAACATACCCGGAATAATAAACCCGTTTCAACTTCATCTTGCGATAGAACTGATCAGCCATCCAAAGAATCTGCAGATCATTCTCCGGTGTCGCACCGATCACCATCTGCGTGCTTTGTCCGGCTGGCGCAAAGAGAGGTGCTTTTTTAAAAAGTTTCTTCTCCTCCTTGTTTTCTGTAATCGTATTTCGCAGGTATTTCATTGGGCGGATCATGTCATCCCTGTTTTTATCCGGGGCAAGAAGTGCGAGGCTTTCTTTGGTTGGCATTTCTACATTCACACTCAATCGGTCAGCGTAGAGACCCGCCTGTTTCAATAGTTCTTCACTGGCACCTGGAATTGCTTTGAGATGAATGTATCCATTGAAGTTGTGTTCCGTACGCAGCTTCCGGGCGATAAGCACCAGTCGCTCCATGGTATAATCTGCACTACTGAAAATCCCTGAGCTGAGAAATAGTCCCTCGATATAGTTTCTTCGGTAAAAGTTGATAGTAAGATCAACAACCTCCTGTACGGTGAATGCGGCCCGCTTTACATCGTTGCTTTTGCGGCTTACGCAATAAGCGCAATCAAATATGCAATGGTTAGTGAGCAGAATCTTTAATAATGATACGCATCGGCCATCCTCCGTATAAGCATGACAGATGCCCATGCCTTCCGCATTTCCCAAACCCCTCTTTTCATTTTTCCGGCGGCTTCCACTACTCGAACAACTGACATCGTATTTAGCCGCATCCGCAAGGATGGATAACTTTTCCAGTACGCGCTCACTCATCTAAATCAATTTCTCACAATTTACCAATTTTATTAGCAAACCGAATGCTAAAATTATTGACGTTGAATCTAATTAATTACTAACTTACAATGAGTTGCGAATACGGTAAATATACCTTCATGCTTCGAATCATATGTCCTCCAGGCCACCTTTACCGTATACAAAACAGTTGATCATTCCCGGCATATTGATGTTGTCGACTACCTGGAAAAAGAATTCTTCCGTTGCAAACCTGTATAGTTCAGCCGCTGGAACATCCAGTCCCATGGTTTCGATGGAGATGCCATATCTTCTCATGTGATCGAGGAGTGATTGCCATGCGCGCTCCATTTCATGGGCCGGGATGGCATCGGCAGGCGGGTAATGAATCGGGCGGCCGATTTTTTCAAATACGGTTACGCGACCTGCCTGCTCATACTGGCGTTCAAATTCTATGACGCTATGGAGGAAGATGTTCTCGATCTCAGGCGGAACATCATTGTTGAAGGTCTGGAAATCTGCATCGCGTTCCAGCATCAGTTTCATGCGGAGGAACATGTTTTCATCCTGCAATCGCTGGCTCCGGGAGTTATGTGGGCTCATGGTAAATTTATTTTTTCAAATCTACCCGCGTGCCTGTCGGGTTCAATGTGAAATACACCAGTCCAGGCGGTTAAAATAAACGGCCCTGTTCCCCCGGCCTTCTGAATGACGACACATCCAGTTCCCATCGGTGATCATTGTCCAACCCATAGAGCTTGCCGTATTTCCGGTATTGTTCGGCGATGATGGCAGCGATGCTTCCTTCTCCCCGCATCCGCTCCCCCCAGCGGGAATCATTTACCTTCCCGCCGTGGCTTTCTTCGATGAGGTGCCATACTTTGTCGGCCCTGTCGGGAAAGTTCTTAAACAGCCAGTCATGAAATAAAAATTTGATCGCTCCGTTCAGCCGAATGAACGTGTACGCGGTATAGCTTGCGCCCGCATCGGATGCGGACTTCATGATGCGCTGCATTTCATGTTCATTCAGGCCGGGTATCATTGGTCCGAGCATAACTCCGGTATGAATCCCTGCTTTACTCAATTCTTCGATCACTTTCAACCGCTGTGTGGCTGTGCTTGTCCTGGGCTCAAGTACACGCCTGAGATCTTCATTGAATGATGTGACGGAGACCATGACGGAGACAAGTCTTCGCTCAGCCATTTTTTGCAATACATCCAGGTCTTTGATGATCCAGGAGTTTTTTGTGAGAATGCCAACGGGCTGGTTGAAATCGCTACAGACCTCCAGCAGAGCGCGGGTAAGGCGGTATTTTTGTTCTGCGGGCTGATAACAATCGGTATTGCCGCTGAGCATGATGGGGAGGCATTCCCAGCGTGGATGCATGAGTTGCTTGCGGAGCAATTGTGCAGCGTTCTTCTTGACGATGATCTTGCGTTCAAAATCAAGACCGGCACTATAGCCCCAATATTCATGCACATTTCGTGCATAGCAGTAGATACAGCCATGCTCACAACCCGCATAGGGATTCATGCTATAAGCCATGCCCACATCAGGGCTCTCCACTTTGTTTACGATGGTCTTCGCTTCCTGCTCAAGGTATTGTGTGGGCAGGTTATCTTCTGACCAATCGTCAATGCCCTCGATGTGCTCGCGTGTCTGCTCGTTGTTGATGAACTTATTCTTAGTATTGAACTGCGCGCCACGTCCCTTCAGGTACTGATCAGATTCACCCATTTCCCGCGCAGTAACGCGAAAATGATCCTGTGGCAGTTGCTTTTTTGCCATTGCATTTCCTCTTCACTTTTTCTTAAAATAATTCTCCCTGCCTGGTGAGTACAGGCAGATTCTGAAATTCAAACCGGCGTGCTACATGGTAATGCTTTTCCCCCGCCAGCCGCCGTAACATCACGAGATGATCGGCGATGAAGCGGCCGGTGAAGTGACGGTGACTGTATTCCAGCCATCCCTTCTCATACTGCCATGGCTTGAGTTTACGGGCAATCGACAGATGCGGCTCACTGATAAAATGCGGCTTGTGTTCTTCATTTAATTTCATAAGCCGGCCCGCTTCGCGCCGTATATTCTTTACCAGCGATTGAACCGGAATCTTAGTAGGTATATTGATATAAATAGTATGGTTCGGAAAACTCCCAAAATCCCTCAACTCTATTTTAAAGGGGTATTGCTCCATTGCTACCATGTTGATGCGGTGAATGATCCGCTCCTCCATCATTTCGTATTGCTGAAAAGTTGCAAGCAGCAGGTGCGGCTTATCCCAGCGTCCTCCTTCCGCCTTGTAGGTATCATAGAAACCCTGGCGAACGGCCTGCACGCGATTCCATAACTCCTGGTGAGGCACCAGCACAAGTTGATAGTCATTGACCCTGTAGCCCGGTAAAGTCGGATGTTGTACCTGCATAACTTTTTATTTAACCTGCCAGCTTCTGGGAAGCCGGTTGTAACATAAATACATTGACTAGCTGGAAGTCCTCTCCTGCCTTCGCTTTTCGGAACAGCAGTCCACTAACGCCCCGCTTACCGGCTGGCATTATCTCGAGCCCGTTCAGGATATTCTTCACTGCGATCGTTTCTCTTGCCCATTGCAATCCTTCAAAACCACCAGCCAGCAGGAATTCATCGATGCCTTTTACCTGGTTTCTGAAATGCAATAACACTTCCCGGTCGTATTCCAGTATGCAGGCCTTTCCCTGCATGCCATAGGGCCGCAGACCGGCAATTCCCGTCAGATCACTGGTGGCACAAATATTTCCTATCCATCGCAACAAAGTCTGCTCCATAACCTCTCGCGCTTCAAAATGCAGCAAAGGCACTACCGGGCTTCCATTCGCCGGGGTCTTTTCCTGTGCATGGGCGAGGCAATCATTCACCGCCATGCAGGTATCGAGGCGATAATGAACAATATCATGAGTATCTGAGCCAGTCCTGAAATCCATCCTGATCATTTTCTTAGCATAAATTTACTAAATTATTTAGTTTGTTCCAACAAAAAAATTTCCCCCGTTTATCTTGCGGTATTCAGGGGCTCCTGCAATTTGAGAGGCAGGTATTTATTTACCTGCTCTGCAAAATACTGGGTGAGCCGGGGTGACCGCGCTTCATCATGCATGTGCATGAAAAACCATGTCTCCTTCAGTCCCCTGCCGTACCAGTTGCCGAGCCGTTCTATCCATTCATCGCATCGCTGATAATCCGTCTTATGCAAACTGTTTCCGACAAAGCGAATGAAGGTTTTGTTTGTTGTAAGCCGCATATGCACGCAATCTCGCCGGCCGGCGGCATCTGTGATCACTGCCCCCATTTTCAACCTGTCGAGGTGATTA
Organism: Bacteroidota bacterium; assembly: GCA_023430465.1. GTDB lineage: Bacteria > Bacteroidota > Bacteroidia > Chitinophagales > Chitinophagaceae > JAEZAM01. The sequence continues at coordinate 5,632 of JAEZAM010000084.1, forward strand.
AACAGTCCTTCACCACCGTCTGTTTCAAACCACGCAGGATGCCTGACCTCTATGAAATATTCGTGTGTGGCTGGCAGTTTCTCCAGGTAGCTGATAAGTTCGTCCAGGCGTTTTGGAGAGAAGCGATCGCTTAGCTGAATGAAAATGGGTCCGAGATGTTTTCCCAGTCCTTCCGTACCCCTAAGGAAGTCGAGCGTCATTCTCTCCTTTGTTGACAGGTTTCCAAAGTGAGAAATTCCTTTGTACATCTTAGGGCAGAAACGGCAATCAGATCCTTTCGCCTGCGCGGCCCATTTGGCCGTCACCTCTGCATCATATAATTTATAATGTGTCGCATTCAATTCGATAGCATTGTAATGCTTCACATATAGCGATAGAAAATCCTTTTCCCTGGTTTTTGCCGGGTAAAGGGTCCCTACCCATTCCGGGCGACCCCATTTTGCGCAGCCCATGTACAGCCCGGGACTTCGGGCCGCCTTGCCTTTCAGATGGCGCTTGTTCTTCAATGGATCAGGCGGCAGCGAAAGATCGAGCTTATTTAGTTGCCGCGTCGGTACCCTGCCAAACTCCATAAATTTGTTTCACCGAATTTACCTAACCCGTAACGATGTACATTCGATGATGCGACTAATTTTTGCGATATGTCTTCTCTACGCCATCCCGGGCTTTGCCCAACACCGGCCGAATATCATCTACATCATGAGTGATGATCATGACAACGATGCGATCAGCGCGTACAACCGCAGCTTTATTCAAACGCCCAATATTGACAGGCTGGCTGCTGAGGGCATGCGTTTCAACAAGGCCTTTGTAGGCAATTCGATCTGCGCACCTGCACGCGCCACATTGCTGACCGGCCAGCACTCGCACAAAAACGGTGTAAAGGATAACCGCACTCCATTTGACACAACCAAAACAACCCTCGCACACCTGCTGCAACGAAACGGTTATGAGACCGCTCTTGTTGGCAAATGGCATCTGCACTCGCTTCCACAGGGGTTTGATTACTGGCGGATACTGCCTGGCATGGGCCAGTACTTTGATACCCGCATGATCACGATGCAGCGGGATACCATCACAGAGAAAGGCTATGCCACAGATGTATTGACCGATGATATGCTTGACTGGCTATCAACCCGAAAGAGTAATAAACCCTTTGCCTTGTTTTTTCACCACAAGGCGCCGCACCGTTATTTTTTCCCGAATATTCAGCACCTGCGTACTTTCAGTCAGCGCCGTTTTCCCGAGCCTGGAACTTTGCATGCAGACACACTGGGACGCGGTGAAGCCTGGAAACGGCAAACAATGAATATCCTGGCAGACATGAAACTGTGCAGTGACCTCAAGATCGATCCCGGTTACCTGGAAAATATTCCCACGTTGAAGCCGGACAAGGAAGAGCGCGACTACTACGCAGCGATCATGCGCCGCGTACCGGCACATCTCCGAAAGGAATATGAAGAAATCTATGCGCAGCGCGGCCGTATCATGCGGGATCAGCAACCCACCGGGAATGCCCTCATGAGCTACAAATACCAGTGGTACATGCAGGATTACCTGGCCTGCATTGCATCAGTGGATGAAAGTATCGGCCGCCTGCTTGACTATCTTGACAGTAATAAGCTCACTGCCAATACGGCCGTGATCTATACCAGCGATCAGGGTTTTTATCTTGGTGAAAACGGCTGGTTCGATAAACGATTTGCCTATGATGTATCCATGCAAACACCTTTGCTGGTACGCTGGCCGGGAAAAATAAAACAGGGAACAGTAAATAATGCACTTGTTCAAAACATTGACTTTGCTCCTACGATCCTGGGTATGGCGGGGATAAAGGCTCCTGCCGATATGCAGGGGATCGATCTTAGCCCGCTGATGCGAGGCATCACCAGTAAGACCAGCCGCGACTATCTTTACTACCATTACTATGAATATGTAAAGGATCACACCGTCTTGCCGCATCTCGCCTTGCGCGGCAATAAGTACAAGCTGATCTATTTCTATACAGTTGATGAATGGGAGTTCTATGATCTTCTTAAAGATCCGGGCGAACAAAAAAACCTGATCAATGATCCCCGCCAGCAAGCGACCATCGGGCGATTGCGGAAAGAACTGATCAGGCTTAGAAATAAATACGAGGACCTGGAACCAGCCGGAAAGCTATAGTCTTATTTTACTTCAAAACTGCCCACTACCGATACCAGTTTACCTTTTACAGATACACCTTCAGCCACTACCACATAGCTGCCTGGTACGTCAGAAGTGAAAAATCCTGCCTGACCAGGGATGTTGTTCACCAGCCTTAAATCCGGTAGCCATTGCAGCGTGGTACGCATATCCGGTATGCGGGAAGCCTGTTGCGCTGCTGTAGCATACGTGGGCGAATAAAACTCGCGCTTCATCTGGAGCCCTTCGTAGTCGATAGCAACAAGCGTTGGATCCAACTCAAATGCATCGAATCTGCCGTTGTAGGTTTCAAAGCTGGCGATACCGGTAAAATAAGCGCTGCCGTAAAGATAACCGCGGGGCACAACCTGGATGCGGCGGACTTTCAGCGGATCATAGCTGAAAATTTTATCCGGATCCTTGAGCGGCACGCCATCCAGCAGGACCAGCATATAATTTTCAAATAATTTCTTGTTCAGCTCATCATAGATCCGAAGCTTTTGCCGGCCATTCTTCATCACAACATTCACCGGCACTACATACTCCCGTAGCACCTCTTCCATGGTAGTGAAGCGCTTGTAATCTTCCAGCCAGTAGCTGAACTCCGGCTTGCCGTAAAACGCGGTTGTGTCTGCAGATGATGGCACATTGAACCGGCGAATGCTGTCACCGGTATAAATATTCTGCACCTGCATCGCGAGATTCTTTTGCAGTAAAAGCCGTTCATGATCTTTTGTCAACTGAAAAACAGGCACCTGCTTCCTGGCAGGGTCTGTGCTGAATGGTGTCTGAACGTATACTCTGAAAGTTCTGTTGTCTTCGCTTACCGGTTGTACAATGATCTCACCGGGGCCGTAGTATTTTTTTACAGTAAATCTTACATATCCTTTTGAATCGGTCCGTGCTATAAAAAGGCCGGGTGGTGAGGATGGCACCGTCAGGTAACAATTGATATTCGGCACAGGCTGTTCATTGTTGTCGGTTACCAGGGCTGTTATGACATGCCCATTGTATTCAGCGGGATGCTCTGCCGAGATTCTTGTATCAAATTTTCTCCACCCGTTGGTCAGCATCAGCAGGTTGGTTGCTTCACGTACACCCGCATCGTTGCCCAGGTAAAATGCCGGGTCTTCGATATGTCCGGGAATACCACTCAGCCAAACGGAGGTAATGATGTTTTCTGTGCTGAGATTTTTCAACGAATCAAACCGGTACACAGAGGCTGACAGCAACAATGTATCGGCATCATCAGACCTGAAACTCATGTTAAGTGTCACCGGCGAACGCAGGGAAAATGAGGGTTGTGTAGTCGTGAGCCGCAAGTGCTGTTGCAATGCAGGTTTTGTAAAATAGAGTCGTTCCGCGACAGGCTGGCCCAGGGAATTGAACAGGGTGATATGTGTTAAACCCGGTTGGAAACCTGCCTTCTCAACTGGAAATATCTGCTCCCGGCCATAGACCAGCAATGCCTGTTGTGCCGATATCGTTTTCCTGCCGTCATGAACTACCAGGGTGATATTTTCACCCTGCGCATTGGCAGAGCCGGCTATGCCCTGTACGCGTGCCACTAAATTACCGGATGGATCTTCCACGAGTCCCACTGTCAACCCCGTTGCCCGTGAAGCCGGCAAAGTAGTGATAACCGGGGCTGCGCCGGGGGTGGTGAAATAAAACTTATACGATTTACCGGGAGCAGGGGTGAACCTGAAACTTCCCATCCCGTATCGAACACCAGTTGCAGTAAGTATTGTGTCCCCTGTATTGCTGATGAGTATGCCATTTCCTGTCACTCCTGTTCCTTTCACATCAGTGGCCTTGAATGCCACCAGGGATTCAAGACCCGCAACAAGGCTGCCGCCTTCCGGGAAGAACTGCACAGTAACAGTTTCAACCGGTGTCACCGTAGCCGGTGGTACATATTTGACCGTGTTGATGATGGTAATTATTTTTTCAAAGAAATCCTGGTTACCCGTGCGCTTCATCACGTTGGTATAAGCACGCAGCGTATAGTTGCCCGTCGGAATGCTGAGCGGGAGATAGAAGGATCCGCTTCCGCCATCGCCGTTCATTTCAATTTTACCCTGCGCGACAGGCTTGTTGTTGATATCGATGATCTCCACATAGCTAACTTTGCTGCGATTCACCGGATGGTGGGTAAGAGCATCTATTGCATAAACGCGCACCCACGCGATCTCCCCGGCCGTATATATCTCTTTATCAGAATGCACATAAAGCCGTTCTTCTGCGTTGCTGCTGCGGTCAGGCTTCTCAGCAGGTTGGGCAAACGATGCAGGATTGCACATCACAAACGCAGCAAGGAGTGATAAGATATACCTGAAATAAAGGAAGATTCGGAGGTTGTTGTGTTTCATAGTTACCAATAGCTGGGTTTAGCCAATGATCCGCCACGTTCAGTGCAATCCACGCAACCGGCAGAGGAAGCCATAAAATGTGTAGTGTCTGTATAGTTCACCACGACCGCGTCATATGGCTGGGTGAAGTTTCCATCGAAATATGCGCGGATCGTGTCGGGGTTGTTCAAGACAAGTGTGGTCGGGCAGTATTGACTGTAAGGCCAGTTACCCAGGTCGCTGCTGCGTACAAAGATCCGTTTCTCAGCGATAGTTGATGCGCTGATATAACCTATAACCGGTTCGCGGGGATCGGTGATACAGGTGAAGTTGCCTGTGATCTCGGTAGGCTGCGGATCAAACACGGTACCGAGGCTTTCTGTGTTTCTCTTCATCAGCTCGTAGAACTCATAAGCTCCTTTATCGAGAGCATACTGCCTGACCAGCACACTGTAGCGTACGGCAAGCCGCTCGTCACCATTGAAGAAAAATTGCAGCGGGGCTTTGTTCACCACGTCGTTTGTCAGGCGGGCCGTAGAGCCTATCAGCAGGCTGCTCGAAGCACCATATTTCCAGCAGGTGGATACATCCTCCGCCACTGTCCTCACGCCCACCTTGGCGTTGCCCAGGTATTTCAGCCTTGAAAAATAAAAGGTGCGGATCTCCCAGGTCTCATCATATTCCCACTTGTAATACCTGGTGGTGTTTGAATTGTCCCGCGTGTTGACGTACATCTGTGCGCCATTGTTGTTGCGGTCAAACCCGATGCTGTCGATGGGTGGCGTTTCCCTGGCAACAACATAGTCGGACAGATATTCTTTTCCGTTATTGGTGATGATCCGCAACCGGTATTCATTGCCGATGACCAGGTTGAGGCCCGATACCGAGTAGATGCCGCTCGACGTCATGTTCAGTTGTGCGGTGAAATTATCCCTTCCTTCCACCCGCACGTTGGCACCTGTTTCTCCAACGACCTGCGTGGTATTATCGAGTGGCGATGTGCGCGAAATGCGGATGGTGGTCAGGCCATTGCCGGCATTCAGCACACCTTCCACCACAAGATAGGGACCCGGCGCCTCCACAGCGGGTGGATCAAACGGCTCTTTGCATCCGCTCACCACCAGTACCAGCAATGCCATTGCGGCAATAAATGATTTACCCGACATATCAGAAACGTATATTATAGTTAATGAATGGAATGATGCTGCCAAATATGGACATTTTGTACCCGTTGATCTGTCCGTCCTCCGAAACAAAATAAACTGAATATGGATTTTTTCTTCCCAGCAGGTTGTACGCACCGATCGTCCAGGAGTTGTGCGTCTTTTGTTTCACCTTATGATTGCCATCGATGTTCATGGAAAAATCTGTTCGGAAATAATCAGGTATACGGTAAGCGTTCCTGTCGGAATACAATACCCGCTGTGATCCGCCATAGAAATACCGCCCTACAGGTATCGTGATGGGGCGACCGGTACTGTAGGTAGAATTCAGTGAAAGGCTGAAGCGATGGTTCACGCGGAAGTTACCCGTAAATGTAATGTCATGTGGCTTGTCATAGTTGGCGGGATACCAGCCACCACGGTTGACCAGCAGATCGAGATTCTTATCATCAGAACGGAGAAGAATTCTTGAATACGTATAGCTGATCCATCCGTTGAGCTTGCCCCCTGGCTTGCGAATAAGAAACTCCAGGCCATAGGCTTTTCCCCTCGTGCTCACCACATCGGTCTCGATGGTATGATTGAGCAACAGGTTAGCGCCTGGCTTATAATCCAGGTAGTGCCTGATCTTTTTATAATAAAACTCCACCGAAGTCTCGATCGTATTCGATTTTAGATTTTTATAAAAGCCAAGTGATACCTGGTCACCCTGTTGTGGTTTTATGTTAGGATCACTTAATTTCCAGATGTCAGTAGGCGCTATAGCAGTAGTGTTTGACAGCATGTGGATGTATTGCCGCTGGCTGTTATACCCTGCCTTCACCGAGAAGGAGGCTGTAAATGCATACCGTGCGGAGAACCTGAATTCGGGCGCACCATAATTTTTAATAAATTTCCCGCTTTCATATTGTTTTACTTCGGTTACATTATCTGGTGTCACCGGGGCACCTGGTGCGTAGTAACTGATCGATTGTGGCCCGAGATAATTATACAGTACATACCGAATGCCGGAGCTGAATGACAGCTTGTTGCCGGGGCTGTATCGATGTGTTAAATAAACAGCAGATTCCTGCGCCTGCTCATCTTCAACTATATCAGGTGCCACCAGCGAATTTTTTCCCAATGGTTCATACGATCCAGGATCAAGCTGATAGCGTAAGGAACTCGCGCCAAAATCAAACGAATGTTGCTGGCTGGCGAAATACACAAAGTCGAGCTTGCCAAAATATTGCCGTATCCCGAACTTCAAAGTGAAGGCGTTCACATCATTCACATCGCTTTTCACTTTATAGTTATAATCGTCAATACCAACAGTGAAGGTGCCGCTCATGCGGTTGTTGAAACTATGCTTCCACTTCAGCGTCAGGTTGTGGTTCTTGTAGGCATAGTCAGTATCACTATTGAGTGCAAAACGGTCCTGGCTGAAATAGCCGGAGAGGTAAAGGTTATTGGCGCTGTCAATGCGGTGGCTCACACCCAGGTTGATGTCCTGGAAAGATGCACGGCTATGCTTGTATTTATCCGGTAGTAATCCGAGTAACCAGTTGGCATAGGTGCTGCGCCCGCCGAATATGAAAGAGGTGCGGTCTTTATCGATCGGCCCTTCCAGGTGAAGGCGGCTCGTAATGGCACCGATACCCGCAGAACCCGTTATCGTCTTTTTATTGCCCTCACGGCTGTTTATGTCAAGTACAGAAGCCAATCGACCTCCAAACCTGGCCGGAATGCTGCTTTTGTAGAGCTCGATATCCTTTACCACTTCCGGGTTGAAAGCAGAGAACATGCCGAAGAAATGTGATGGGTTATAAATCGTCGCGTCGTTGAAAAGGATGAGGTTTTGATCAGCGGAGCCTCCACGTACGTTGAAACCGGTGCTTGCTTCACCAACGGTCTTTACACCCGGTAGGCTCGTCACCACCCGCAACACGTCAGCCTCGCCAAACAGTGAAGGTATCTTCCGTATGCTTTCGATGCTTAACCGTTCCATCCCCATCTGCACCCGGTTGATATTAGCGGTCTTCCTCGAGGAGACCGTCACTTCTTTCAAGGTAGTGATCTGTTCCTGCAGATCAACATCCATCTTTCCATCATTATACACGGTAAGCTGAAGACGCGTATCACGCATGCCGATACCAAGAATGCTGAGCGTATATTTTCCCGCGGGGACGGTAAGGGTGTAGTATCCATAAGCATCCGTTACCGTAAAGAATTTGCCATCCGCAGAAACTGACGCATTGATCACCGGCTCGCCTGTTTTGGCATTACGGACATGCCCGGTGATGATTGCATTTCCGCGCAGTGTGTTGGTTCGGGTACCTATCTCATATAGTTTATTAGTGGGGGTGCTTCGTCTTACCCGCTTCTCTTCATAGTCTGTTTCCTGCATCGTATCACGGCGGGCTTCGGGACCTGAACTAAAAAAACCTGTCGGCAATGCGGTGCTGATCCGCAGCCCATTGGTGACATAGACCTTATCATCATTGCCAACGGCAAACTGGTGTGCCGTTCCGGCAAATACTTTTTCGAGCACCTGGTTGATTGTAGCGTTTGTAAACTCCGCAGTCACCTTGTTGGTGTCCAATGTTGCCGCATCGAAATAAAAAAAATACGGGGTCTGCGCTTCGACCTGGGTAAACAACTCCCGGAGCCGGATGTTCTCATACTTACCTGTAATCGTTCGTTGTTTTTCCTGTGCGTGGAACAACATTGGTAGTATCAGCATCAAGGTTAGCAGTGCTGGTTTCCGGTTCATCTGTTGCCGTTGCTTTGGTTAAATAATGTTGCGATCATGATCATGGCTGGCTCAGGAGATTGCTTGTACCTGATGCCTTTCGATCGAAGTTCCTGGGCGATATCACTGCGTTCATCCTTCACGAGTTGCATGATATCTTTCTCCCTGCGTAACGTTCTTAGTTGTCCGTCCTTCAATGTAAAGTAATGATCGCTGGCGCGAAATTTCTGTTCCACCTGCAATCCGTTGATCTTTTCATCCAGTTTGGTAATCCTGCGTGCCAGCACAGTAAGCGGCCCTTCAACCAGGCGTTGATAATAACCGGGTTTGATATTCTGGCCCATATCTTCACGCAGGTGAACAAAAGTCTTTCCTCCAACCTGGAACTCCTGTACACGTTCTGTCAGAAGTGTGATTGCCATACCGTTGGGATGTTGCACCACCAGCAGGTCTGCATGGGTATCATACATTACCTGCAAACCATGATACCAGGCGTCATCATACTTCACCGACCCTGCCTGCCAACCGGCTCCGCCGAAATAAGGGGTACCTTCGATGGTGATGGCATATCCATAATGCTGACGACCGTTGAAGAGCGGAAACTCGTCTTCATGTCCACTCATCAGGCGTGTGGTGAGCGAATCACCTGTTTGAACAAATGGAACAGGATTGCGGGGCGGTTGCCCGGACACGTGCAGGCCGATGGCCAGGCTGATCAGGAGAAAGGCTAATTTCATAAAGCAGTAGCTGGTAAGCCGGCAATGGACCACCTGGTCATCGACACGGACAATACCAATAAAACTAAGCAAAAAAAGCCTTAACGATCAGGGTGACGTTGGAACTGCTGTGTTTTTTTGACAGGTGGCAAATTCTTTATCCCACTGGAGTCAAATGATGCACTGTATCCGGGTCAATGCGGTGGTACTATCATACGTTAGGTTGGCCGGATCACGAAACCGCATCGTATCACCGCGGCTGATCATATCGCCAATGGCTGGCATCAGCCTGTTATTATTTTTTTTCCATATAACTTCTCTTACACTCATCACCCCCTCTGACCGGAAAAGGTACCATCCGCTGATCAGATCCCTGTTTACATCACCTGTAAATGTGCCGTCATTGCGATCTTTCTCCGAGATCTTATATGTCAACGGACCACTGAGGGAGCCACCTTTCATGTTTAACTGCATCGTGATTGTATCCCGCTGAGTAATGTAAGCATAGCATCCCACCAGGCTGGTGTCTGTTGTTGCAGCGGGGGATTCCGCAACGATCGTATCACCGGTCGTTGGTGTCTGATTGGCGGGTTCATTGTTACATGCGGCAAAAAGCACGCTGCAGAATGCAATGGTGAGGATCGTTCTCATGACTGATGTATTTGTGACATCCTGTACATAACCAAAACTATACCGGTGTGTCACTCTTGTCACCATACTCACTGATCAGCTCGGCCACAAGGGCTGTCCAGCCTGTCTGGTGACTGGCACCCAGCCCCCTTCCATTGTTTCCGTGAAAATATTCATAGAAAAGCACCAGGTGCTCATTGCCAGGTTGCTTATAAAACCAGCTATAGTCGCCGTAAAGCGGGCGGTTGCCATCTTTGTCTTTTTCAAAAAGGCTGATAACCCGCTTCGTGAGTTTCCGGGCTACCTGCGTGAGGTTTAGTTTTTCGCCGGAGCCGGAAGGATATTCCACCTGTAATTCATCGCCATAAAATTCGCCGTATTTGCGGATAGACTGGATGATGAGGAAATTAATGGGCATCCATACCGGTCCACGCCAGTTGGAATTGCCGCCAAACATGTCCGATGTAGCATCACCCGGATCATAATGGATGCTGTATACATTGCCATCAACAGTAACAGAATAGGGATTTTTTTCATGATAGCGGGATAAGGCGCGGATACCGCCTGTTGACAGAAACCCCTCTTCATCCAGCAGTCGCTGCAACAGGTCTTTCAGTTTGTCCTTGGGCACAAGTGACAACAGTATTTCGCCGTCATTGCTCCGCTCCTCGTTTGGCCAGAACCGCGCATTTTTTTTGCGATAGTTCTCAAACCACGTAATGCGCTTCCTGAAATCAGTCAGGTGATCAGACACTTTTTTGGAAATGGTTGACACGGCATAGAGCGGTGTCACGCCCACCACAGACTGTATCCTTAGCGGCACAGGGTCTGCACCTGTGACGCAAAGAACATCATAGAAGAACCGGTCTTCCTCGTTCCATAGTCCATGCTCATTCAATGATTCGGCAATGAGAACAAAATGCTCGAAAAATTTTGTGGCTGTATCTTCGAATGATTTATCATACATGGATATTTCCAACGCAATGTCCATCATGTCCAGTGCATAGGTTCCCATCCAACTGGTGCCGTCGGCCTGTTCAAGTTGTATCTCGCCGGGAAAATGATAGCTGCGATTGAAGACACCGATGTTATCAAGGCCAAGGAATCCCCCTTCAAAGATGTTGTTGCCATTGACATCTTTCCGGTTGATCCACCACGTAAAATTGATCAGTAGTTTTTGGAAAACCTTTTTAAGGAAATTGATATCGCCGCTCCCTGTCTGCCTTTTTTCAATGTGATAAACCTGCATCGCAGCCCAGGCCTGCACGGGAGGATTTACATCGCTGAAGTTCCATTCGTACGCCGGTAACTGGCCATCGGGTTTCATGTACCATTCCCGCATCACCAGCAGAAGCTGGTGCTTTGCAAAGGTGGGATCAACCACGGCCATCGATATACACTGAAATGCAAGGTCCCATGCCGCATACCAGGGATACTCCCATTTGTCCGGCATCATGATGATGTCCTGGTTCTTTAGATGTTTCCAGTCACTGTTCCGGCCTGTCATCTTGGAAGTACTGACCGGGGTGATGCCATCGCTCTGTGTCAGCCATTCTTCCACATCGAAGTGATAGTATTGCTTGCTCCAGAGTACTCCCGCGAGTGCCTGTCGCTGGATATTTGCCATTTCACTGCTCATCCCCTGCGGCAGGATGGCTGCATAGAAATCATCTGCTTCCTGTTTGCGCTTCGTAAAGATCTCCTGGAACCCAGGTGCGAATGGCTTATCCGCCTGCTTATTGGAAAGACGGCAGAAAATGGACCGCGTAGCACCGCCTGCTACTCGCATTTTATAGACAGGAGCGAATTTGGTTCCTGCATTTTTCTTTGACAGCTCATTGATGTTTTCGCCCTGTATGATCGCTCGATGAAAAGCGTCCTTTACAAAGATGGACTTGTTGGGTGTATTGGTAACAATCTCCGTGTTGGTCTCATTTTCGGTGAACAACATCTTCTCCGCCGGCTGGAAATAAAAATAATAATCCCCAAGCCGCTCATGCTCTGCACGCACGCAATTCTTTGCCAGTGTTTCGATAGATGGCTTTTTCTTCAGGCTGCCCTGGCTCCAGCGATTATAAAACCAAAGTGTGGGCAATACTGTAATGTCAGCTCCTTTGCTGTACCGGTTGGTGACATCGATCTTTATAAAAATGTCCTGCGAGCTTTGTTTTGCATAGGTCACTTTTACATCAAAGTACTGGTTGTTATCAAACACACCGGTGTCAAGTATCTCGAATTCCGGGTCCTCGCGGTTACGCTTTTTATTCTCCTCCTTCAATTGCTCATAGGGAAATGCCTGTTGAGGGTATTTGTACAGGTATTCCATGTAATAATGGGTCGGCAGATTATCCAGGTAGTAATAAAGTTCTTTCACATCCTCACCATGGTTACCCTGCGGGTTACCCAGCCCGAAGAGACGCTCTTTCAATATGTCGTCTTTGCCATTCCATAAAGAGATGCCAAAACAGAGATTGCCGAAGAAATCGGAAATGCCCGCGAGCCCGTCTTCCCCCCACATGTAAGCGCGGCAATGGGCATGTTCAAATGGAAAATAATGCCAGGCGTCTCCGTTCGAAGTATAGTCTTCCCGCACCGTACCCCATTGCCGTTCGCTGAGATAAGGACCCCACTGAGCCAGAGGAACGGTTTTGGACGCATTGACTGCCAGTCTTTGATGTTCTGCTGTCATTGAATGAATTTAGTCGTGAACCGGGGGTTCAAAATTACGAATGGCAAACAACAGTAGATGACCGATTATTGATAGCGTTGCTGAAGGCTGTACAGGATCTTCCTGTCTGCTTCCGTCAGTGTGACTGTTGTATCTGATGAAACAAAATGCAGTTTGAATGAGCTGATGGCAGACGCAGGCTTTTGCACGTTATAGCCGATGATACGCAATGCCGCAATTTCATTGAAACCAACAGGAACCTGTATGCCTGTTGTGTCATACCACAGACCATAACCATTCTCTGCGAGCTTCTGCCAGGGAAAGTTTTTATTCGGATCCACCTTTCTTCCCGGTGCTATATCGGAATGACCAATGAAATTGGCAGCAGGTATGTTGTAAGCTCTTTTGAGCCAGCCAAGCAATTCCTGCAGGCTGTTGATCTGCGCCTCCGTGAATGCTTCCGATCCATTGTTGTCTATCTCGATACCGATGCTGCTGCTGTTGATATCGGAACTGTTTCCCCATTTACTCACACCTGCATGATGCGCGCGCAACAGGTCGTTCAGCATATGATAGACAGAACCATCCTTACAGATCACGTAATGAGAACTTACCTGCGTACGGGGAAGTGTAAAGGTCTTTAGCGTTTGTTCGCAACTGTTCTGGGCGGTATGGTGAATGATGACGAAGTTGGGACGACGCAGGGAGAAATTGGTGGTCCCGGTAAAAGGCGCCATTGGCACTGAATCCTTCAGCGGATACTCTTTCAGTAGGGCGGCCAGTTGCTTTGCCTGCTTGCGGTATGCCTTGTTCGAACTGGCGTACGGCCGGGGCGAGCAGGCCCATGCGAACAGAAAGCAGCATACGGGAATGATCAAATACTTCATAAAGTTCAGGGCTAGCGTTGACCGGGTCTGCGGTGAAAAAATTTCTTTCTCGGGCCATTGCGCTGGCCACCACCTCCACCGGATCGCCTACGCGGATTATAAGGCGGCGTTTCGCCAAGTTGTTGCGGAATAGCAGCCTTCTCCACTTCCTTGCCGATGAGTTCCTCGATGGCTGCAAAGCTGTTCTGCTCTTTCTCACTTACCAGTGTGAACGCCATACCGTCTGCTTCAGCACGTGCCGTCCGGCCGATGCGGTGTACATAATCTTCACCGTCGCGGGGAACATCAAAATTGATGACGAGGTCAATGGTATCGATATCAATCCCACGGCTAAGGATGTCGGTGGCTACCATGATAGGAATGCGACCGCTCGTAAATCCCGAGATCACTTTTTCCCGCTGTGCCTGCTCGAGGTCGCTGTGCATTTCCTCGATGGCGAAGCCGCTGTGCTGAAGTGTTCGCGCGAGCTGTTTTACATTTTGCTTGCGACTGCAAAAGATAAGGGCGCTTTTATAAGGTATTTTCTTCAGCAGGTATTTTACCAGGGGCAGCTTTTGTGGCTCGTACACCACGTATGCGCGTTGAACGATCTTTTCCGGGGGGCGTGAGATCGCGATATTGATCTCAATCGGATCCTGCAGAATGTTGCGAGCAAGTTGCCGGATCTTTGGCGGCATGGTAGCGGAAAAAAGCAGGGTCTGTTTGCGGGCCGGCAGGGTTTTAATGATCTTGTTCAGGTCATCCTGGAAACCCATATCGAGCATCCGGTCCGCCTCGTCGAGTACAAGGAATTGGAGTCCTTTCATGTGCACATAGCCCATGTTCAGGTGCGCAATCATTCGGCCGGGGGTGCAAACGATGATGTCGGCGCCCATCTGAAGTGCCTTTTTCTCATTAACAAAATTCTGCCCGTCACTACCGCCGTAGATGGCAATAGAGCTCAGGTTGGTAAAATAAGAAAGTCCTTCCAGGTGCTGGGATATCTGGATAGCCAGCTCCCTCGTAGGAACGATCACCAGGGCTCCAACCTGGCCGTCTACATGATTATTCAGCAGACGGTGAATTACAGGAAGTAGAAAGGCGGCCGTTTTACCCGTACCGGTTTGGGCAGATGCGATGATATCACGGCCATCGAGAATGGGGGGAATGACCTGTTCCTGTACCGGGGTTGCATTTTCGTAATTGGAGGCTTCGATGCCTTCCAGAAGGTTAGGATGTAAGTTGAATTCTGAGAACCTCAAGTTGTGCTGTATTAGGATCGTAAACAGTAAAGGTACTCAAAATAGAGGGTTTGGGCCTGCCCAGGCCGTAACTAAAATTTCGGTGGATTGGTAATAAAAAAAGGTTTAATCCGTTCCTACCCATATCATTAGTTTCTATGCGAAAACTGCTTTTTGTGCTGCTGATCCTGCCCGTGATCTCCCAGGCCCAGGATTTTTACTTCTCTGCCCGTCTTGGCGCCGCTAACTACCAGGGTGATCTCAAGGCCAAATCCATCTCCTTCAGTAATGTGAAATTCCTGGGATCCATCGGCGCCAGGTATGACCTCGGCGAGCAGGTCTCCGCCCGGACCTATTTCACCTTTACCTCCCTGGCTGCCGATGACAAAAAAGGCACTCCCTCCATGCAGACAAGGAATCTCAATTTCAAATCGAACATCATAGATTGGGAACTGACGGGTCAATATTCCTTTTTCAGCCTGAACGAGCGCTGGTGGACACCCTATGTGTTCGGCGGCATCGGGCTGTTCCATTTCAAGCCTTTTACGAAAGATGCAAACGGGGCCAAGACCGCCCTCAAGCCGTTGAGTACCGAAGGGCAGGGCATTATACCTGGTAAAAAAGAATACAAACTCACCCAGTTTACCATTCCTTTCGGACTTGGTGCTGAATACTCGCTGAATGAGGATATGCGGGTGGGACTGGAACTGGGTTATCGAAAAACATTTACGGATTATATTGATGATGTAAGTACGGACTATGTGGACCAGGCGGCATTGCTTGCTGCAAGGGGCCCCCAGGCGGTAGAACTTGCTTACCGTGGTGACGAAGTGGGCGCGGGTCCTTATCCCGCTGCAGGCATCACCCGTGGCAGCCCAAAGAATAAGGATGGCTACTATTACATTGCAGTCACTTATACAGTACGTTACTTCTTTGATAAGTACAAACAGATAGCCGGCCTGCCCGCCAGCCGCAAAAGCAAGAAAGTGGGATGCCCTTCTACACGTTACTGATCAGAATTTGAAATACACGAACAGCCTGCCAAAGTTCTTGCTGTCATTCTCAATCCGGTGATACTGCTTTTTGATGTGGGGCTGCTGGAGAAATCGTTCTACCTTTTTCCGAAGCTGACCGGATCCTTTACCTGGGATGATCTCGACCTCCCGGATCTTTTTATCGATGGCCTCTTCAAAGGCGCCGATCAGCGCGCGGTCAATGGCTGCACTATTGTTGTAGATATCATGTAGATCCACTTTGATCCGGGCCATAGCTTATGCGATTCGTTTTGCATTGGAAGAAGGCACCCATTCATCTTTTCCGCAGTTGGGGCAAACATGGCGATCAGCCGGGGCCAGCTTTTCTGTATAGCCACAGAACACGCAGGAATAATGCCTGTGGCCGGTGGTCCTGATCACCTTGTGCTCAAGCGAGCCCGGCAAAATGGGCAGCCCATAACGACATTCTTCATCCGAATAAAAGAACACACTGACACCTCCATTGGTTTCAATAATCGCCTTATCGATCTGGCCAAGTTGCGACACACCTTTCAGCCGCAACTCCGCAAAGAACTCATCCTGAGCAAGGTTCTCCTTTTTAAATTTATCCACTGCAAAATAGCCTTCCTCTACAAGGCATATCGGCTTCCCCTCAATCATGCGTTCAGCCACCTTATTCCGACCGACAATATGTGTAACGAGTATATATAACCCAATTACCAGGACGAACACGATCAGGGCGGGCAGCAGCCCTACATCCTTATAAAACATTGGATCCCCCGCAGCAGATCCCAGCCCAATGATCACCACAAGCTCGAATACGGAAAGCTGTTTCACACCGCGTTTACCCAGGATGGAAAGCCCAACCAGGATCACGATGAACATCAGCACCGTGCGAAAGAGCACCTGCAACAGGAAACTCCATTCTTCGCTGCCGAGCAACAATTCCTTCCAGTCAAATACGTCAGCCTGTAGTAGAAACATAGCGTTCATTTAAGGAAAGGTACACGATCACTCCATGATGTATTCAAGATGGGTAAGTTTTCCTTCAGGGGTGATACCTTCTATGATCACGCGGAAAGCCTTTGTTATGTCATTGTTGTAAAATGTAAATCCTGCTTTATCCGTGCCGGGTTTTACAAGGAGCTGGGGGTTCCAGTACAATGTAGACCGGATATCGGCCTTCTCATGCTCCTGGTTGAAGGTGCTGTAATTGGGTGAATAGAACTCGCGCGAGCCGGAATAGCCGATCACGTTATTGCTCGGTAACCCCTTCCCCGGTGCAGACTGCACGTCGCCACCGCGGCGGGTATAGACCGCAATACCGCCATTCCCCCCGGCATTGCCGCCAAGGAAGGGTGGTCTGAAAACTTTGACATAGGCTATATCATTCACCGGTATACTTGCGAGCATCTCCACATCAGCCGGCATTTCATCAATGAAAACCTGCGGCGATCCGCCGCGCCAGTCCAAAGTCGGAGAGGATGACATTGCATTATTCACCTTAAGACCCGCTACCCTTCCCTGCAGATAAGAAAAGATATTGAACGCGCTCTGCGCAGCCGGATCATTGATCATGTCAAACTGGTACCCGTTGTCCGACTTGAACATCGATGTTGCATACTTTTCATCAAGTACCTCGATCGGTGTCTTTGTTTTCGCTTTTACGGTTACGTTCCCGAGCAACTGTCCTTCATATTTCGCCAGCAGCTTGTTCAGTTCATCCGCTAACATCGCATGGCGGGCATCACCGGTGGTGTCCTGGATGGCATTCACGTTAAGCCCTCTCGCTGCAACCGGCGGATTTAGCGGAGGTTGGATACCCTCCAGGAACCGTGCGCTGACATCGGAGGATCCTTTGCCTTTTTTAAACTGGTAGTAGATATTGACCGTATCGAAGATGATCGTATTGGGGTCATTGAATGCGCCTGTCGCATCAACGGGCAATGCGACGATCTGGCCTGGAGAAGATTTTTGTTTTACTATCAAAATCACACTGCCTCCTTCCCGTAACTGGGTTGGCGTCGCTCCATAAATCCGGCCAGACAAAGTATGATAGGCGGTATCGCGTGGGTAGCGAATGGTTGGATATTTTCCCTTTGCCACATCCGCCCAGTTGAACCTGCGCCAGCCATGGGTAAGCATGACCAGGTCAAGCTTTCGCGCCGTTGAATCTGATTTGTCCCTGAAATAATATGCCGGGTTATACACCTGGCCTTTAAGTTCTGAAGTCAGTAATAAATGGGAAATGATATTGTCAGAACTGTCCGCCCCGATCTGTACATCCGTTACTGCTACTGAGAAATTTCCTCCCTGCATGTCAGGCAGCTTCAGTTCCACTTCATTTCTCGCCCGCTTGTTCAAGCCCCAATGCTTCACTTCTACCTCAGGTGTTTGACGGTATTCTTCATTGTTCACATAGGTGATGCGCTCGGCAAGAGGTTTCCATGCTTCGTCAAAAACAGTGATGGTCATTACGCCGCTGACAAGAGATTGCGTTGGAATGGCGCCTTTGATCTCGCCGGCTGAAGGATCGCGGCTGATCTTGAAGATCTGCCCCTGGTGCATTGTACCGATTATATGGAGAAGTTTGGGCTGAAAATTAGCATCGGTGGTCGTGTTCACCTGGAAAAATTTACGATTGCCTGCCCCGGAAACCTGCAGTACCACGCCTGCAGGTTTCACTGCGGGCAATGCCGTCTGTTTTTCCAAACCTTTCTCGTCTTTCCAGCGCGCTGTATAGTTGTCACCGGCCTGTGGCGATAGAAAAATGAAACCCATGCCGTCATGCTGAGGCCGCAGGGAATCGACAATGGTTCCCTTCTGATCCTGCACAACACCACGAATATTCACCGGGCGTCCAAACTGGTCATGGGCTTTGAATGCGATCTTGTTGACCTGGCCCGCTACAGCATCACCTCCCTCAGGGAAGAAGGTCAGCGTAGTTGAAGTAGCTGATGGGCTTCCCGCAGATTTTTTTGCGAGTATCCTGATATCACGCTGGTAAAGAAATGCCGTATCAAAATTGAGCATCCAGCGGGTGTAGGATCTTACATGGATATATTTTCCCGTATAACCTGCGGGAACATCAAATTGACCATTCGTAGTACCATCAACGATTGGTGAAACAGATCGATAAAGCAATTTCCCTTTATCATCCGACCAGTCGGTATAAAGTGTGCGGCTTGCATCGGCGGGATAAACGCCTTCCATCAGGTAGGTTTTAAACCATACCGTCTCGCCTGGTGCGTAAGCAGATTTATCATAGTGAAAATAAACGCGCTCCTGGCCGA
Source organism: Bacteroidota bacterium (assembly GCA_023430465.1). GTDB lineage: Bacteria > Bacteroidota > Bacteroidia > Chitinophagales > Chitinophagaceae > JAEZAM01. The sequence goes on from JAEZAM010000084.1 coordinate 24,452, forward strand.
ACTGGGTGGCATACCTCGCAATGACTGAATCGATGACCTGTGCGCCTGCTAATGAATGCATAAAAACAAGCACAAGCAGTGCGACAAGACGGGAAGTTGGGATCATAAATAGAATTGAGAATAACAGGCTTCTAAATTACTGCAAGAATATGAATCGCCTCACCTGTTAAAGTCTTTAACAATTCGTTTGCGATTACATATTGCGGCGGTATTGTCCACCCACCTCATACAATGCCTGTGTGATCTGGCCCAGCGAACAGTATTTCACCGTATCCATCAATTGCTCGAAAAGATTGCCATCGTTGATCGCTACCTGTTTCAGCTTTTCAATGTGCTGCCCGGCGACATCTTTATTTCTCTCATGGAATGCTTCAAGATTACGGATCTGCTGTTCTTTTTCCTGCGTGGTGCTTCTGATCACTTCAGCCGGGGTAATGGTCGGGCTGCCCTTGGAGTTGAGGAAAGTATTTACACCAATGAGTGGAAGCTCTCCCGTATGCTTTTGATGTTCGTAATAGAGACTTTCTTCCTGGATCTTATTCCGCTGGTACATTCTTTCCATCGCACCCAATACTCCACCGCGCTCGGTAAGCCTGTCAAACTCCATCAGCACGGCTTCTTCCACCAGTTCAGTCAATTCTTCAATCGCGAAGCTGCCCTGTATAAAATTTTCGGTGCGGGCTGTACCCAATTCCCGGTTGATGATGAGCTGGATGGCCATGGCACGTCTTACGCTCTCCTCTGTAGGAGTAGTAATCGCTTCATCGTAGGCATTGGTATGAAGAGAATTGCAATTATCATAAATAGCATACAGCGCCTGCAGGGTAGTGCGGATATCGTTGAAGTCAATCTCCTGAGCGTGGAGGGAGCGGCCGGATGTCTGGATATGATACTTGAGCATCTGGCTGCGCTTGTTGGCCTTGTATTTATACTTCATCGCTTTGGCCCAGATACGTCTCGCCACGCGACCTATCACGCTGTATTCGGGATCCATACCATTGCTGAAGAAGAACGAAAGGTTTGGTGCAAAATCATCGATCTTCATTCCCCTGCTCAGGTAGTACTCTACGTAAGTAAATCCATTGGCCAGTGTGAACGCAAGCTGCGTGATGGGATTTGCACCAGCCTCTGCTATATGATAGCCGCTGATGCTTACGCTGTAAAAATTCCTGACCTTCTCGCGGATGAAATATTCCTGCACATCACCCATGAGTTTCAATGCAAACTCAGTAGAAAAGATGCAGGTGTTTTGTGCCTGGTCTTCTTTCAAAATATCCGCCTGCACCGTTCCGCGCACCTGCTGCAGGGCAAAATCTCTGCACGTCGCATAGGCATCCGGTGGCAACACCTCATCACCGCTGAGACCGAGCAATCTTAAACCAAGGCCATTATTGCCTTCGGGCAGTTGTCCACCCGAGAGATCGTAAGCCGGCATATTGCTGCCGGGGTATTTTTTTCGAAAAGCTTCCTCTGCGAGCTGCCATTTATTTTCCTGCTCCAGCCATTTTTCACACTGCTGATCGATGGCGGTGTTCATGAAAAAGGCAAGCAGCATTGGTGCCGGGCCGTTGATGGTCATCGAAACGGATGTGCGAGGATCGCAGAGATCAAACCCGCTGTAAAGTTTTTTGGCATCATCAACGGTGGCAATGCTAACACCGCTGTTGCCGATTTTTCCAAAAATATCAGGCCGGAGTGCAGGATCCTCACCGTATAAGGTAACGGAATCGAATGCGGTGGATAACCGTTTGGCAGGCTGGCCCGCACTGACATAGTGAAACCGTTTATTGGTACGCTCCGGTCCGCCTTCTCCGGCAAACATCCTTGTCGGGTCTTCCCCTTCGCGCTTCAGCGGGAATACGCCCGCCGTGAAGGGAAAATGACCCGGCACATTCTCCTGTGCCTGCCAGCGAAGTATATCACCATAGTCACGGTATTTTGGTAATACCACACGGGGTATGCGCGAGCCGCTAAGGCTGGTGCTCGTCATGGGCTGGCGGATCACTTTGTCGCGGACACTGTATTCATAAAAATCCTTGCGGTATTCGTTGATCTTCTCCTGCCAGTTATTGATGAGCTTGCGGCTGACGGGCGTAAGCTGATCAGCGTAGAAGTTGAGCTTGCTGCGCAATGCCTCGATGTGAACTTTGTCCTTTTCATCATCCAGGACACCGATGGCTCCTTCGAGCTGGTAGACCTTTGACGCCAGTGCTGCCTGGTCTTTCACCAACTGGTCATAATTGCGGTTATTCTCGCTGATCTCGCTGAGATAGCGGGCACGACCGGGAGGCATCACGGCCTGCGAAACCTTAGCCGTTTCAGCAAAACCAAACTCACCAAAACGAACGTCCAGTTTATCTGCGATCTTTTTTACAAGTAAAGAAAAAAGCCGGTTAACACCTTCATCATTGAACTTGCTGGCCATGGTGCCGATCACGGGGAGTTCCTCATCCTTCGCTAACCAGAGGGCATGGTTTCTTTTGTATTGCTTTTTTACATCGGCCAGGGCGTCGAGGGCACCGGCCTTATCGAACTTATTTACGCAAATCAGATCGGCGAAGTCCAGCATGTTGATCTTCTCCAACTGTGATGCGGCACCGTACTCTGGAGTCATCACATACATACTGATGTCGCAGAAGTCGAGAATGGAAGCATCGCTTTGTCCGACGCCTGCGGATTCGAGTATGATGAAATCAAATTTATCTTCTTTGCATACGCGGATCGCATCGCGGACGGCCCCGCTGAGCGCCACATTATCATCGCGGGTAGCCAGGCTGCGCATATAGGCACGTGGGTGCGAGATCGCGTTCATGCGGATACGATCGCCCAGGAGTGCGCCGCCGGTTTTCTTCTTTGAAGGGTCAACGGAGATGACCGCAATGGTTTTTTCGGGGAAATTGGATAAGAAACGGCGAACGATCTCGTCTGTTACGGACGATTTTCCTGCACCGCCAGTACCCGTAATGCCGAGGACCGGCACCTGGATTTCCTTTTGCCCTGCAGGATCGCTGGCGGATTTCCCGGCTTCGGCCAGTGTGATGGCACGGGCAATCCTGCGGATATCCCTGGCCTCGCCAAGCGGGAGCGTACCATTCCATGCGGCCGCAGCCTTCCAGTACGCCGAATCTTCTGTGTCAGACGCTTCCGCACACAGCCGGATCACGTCTTCTATCATTCCCTCCAGCCCCATTTTGCGTCCGTCATCCGGGCTGTAGATGCGCGTGATACCATAGTTATGCAGTTCCTCCATCTCTTCAGGCAGAATGGTTCCTCCGCCGCCGCCAAAGATGCGGATATGACCGCAGCCATTGGCTACCAGCAGGTCTTTCATGTATTTGAAAAATTCAACATGACCGCCCTGGTAACTCGTAATGGCTATGCCCTGAACATCTTCCTCGATAGCTGTCTCCACGATCTCCTGTACGCTGCGGTTATGACCAAGATGGATGATCTCAGCTCCTTTGCTTTGCAGGATTCTGCGCATGATGTTGATCGCAGCGTCATGCCCGTCAAAAAGTGCAGCAGCGGTAACTATACGGATCCGGGTCGAAGTGGTTGTAGACATAGTATGCATTTCCCAAGGGCAAAAGTAGCAAAAAGCAGTGCTTTGCGAACACCCGTTCGTCCTCCGTTTCGCGCAGAGCTGCCAATAAAGCAAATACACAAAGAGATTCTTTAATTGGAAAGCCTTTGCGTCTTTTTTGACTTTGCGCCTTTGCGCGAAACTTTGATTTACTTTTGGCGACTTTATGGTCAAAGCCTGCCTGGTCATCGTCTTCAATCACCGGTATGACAAAAACATCCCTGTACTCGAAAAAATGTACAGCGGCCGTTTTTCGCGCATCCTTTTCCTTGTACCATTTTATGATGGGGCAAAGGAAAATGTGATCCCTGTGTACGAAAGCTCCCATTACTTCCAATCCTATTTTGCCCAGGGCTATCATCGTTTCCAGCATCCGGAGATCACGCACTACTTTTTTATCGGTGATGATTGCATTCTTCATCCATCCATAGATGAGCATAATTTCCAGGAACGCATGGGTGTGCCGGATAATGCCGACTTCCTCCCGCAACTGATCGAGTTCCATAAGCTGCATGGGCGTCCCTGGTGGCATGCCTATAAGGGGATCGATTTTTTTGGCAACCGGAAAGGTGCCGAGATCGCAAGCCAGTTGCCGGCAAGAGAAGAAGCCGTGCGCAGATTTGCACAGCATGGTCTGTCAGACGAACCGTTGACCCTGGATAATATCTTCGGTACTGAGAAGCCAGCAGGTCAGTCCTGGTGGCGCTACTGGTTGTTCCGCCAGTACCACTACCGGTACAAATGGCGGAAGTTTCAAGAAAACGGACGCATCAGGCTACCTTACCCCGTTGCCGGATCTTATTCTGACATACTCCTGATACATCGCAATTCGATCCAGGCTTTCTGCCGATATTGCGGTGTGATGGCTGCTGCGGGATTATTTGTAGAAATCGCCGTGCCGACCGCACTGCTGCTGGCTGCTGAGAAGATCGTGCAGGAGAAAGACCTTAAACTTCAGGGGGAGGCACTCTGGACACCGCGGGAGATCAGTGATGTGGAAGAAAAATATAACCGCTCCCTCAGCAACCTGCTGCAAAATTTCCCGCCGGGTAAATTATATTACCACCCGGTTAAACTTTCAAAATGGACAAACGACCTGTGAAAAAATTTATCGTCATTACCAGCATTTTTCGACCAACCATAGCTATCGAGCGGTTTGCGGCACTACCTGACTATCACCTGGTGGTAGTGGGTGATAAAAAATCACCGGCCGACTGGTCATACCCCAATTGCACCTACCTTGATGTGCAGTCCCAGGCAGAGCTCGCCGCCTCATTTGCCGATGCAATCCCCTACAATCACTATGGCCGGAAAATGATCGGGTATGTATTTGCCATGCAGCAGGGTGCAGATATCATTATTGATACTGATGATGATAACATCCCCAATGATAACTGGACGTTTCCCGATTTCGAAGGCAGCTTCGAAACATCCGCGCCTGGTCTGGGCTGGGTAAATATTTATCATCGCTATTCCGAACAAAAAATATGGCCGCGCGGTCTGCCTTTGAGAAATATCGCAGACAGCCGCGATAAATTGAAAATCGGAGATGCGGTTCCGGCAAAAGTGGGCATCTGGCAGGGACTTGCTGATGAGGATCCGGATGTGGATGCCATCTACCGGCTCACATCGGACCAGCCATGTATTTTCACCAAAGCAGCACCCGTCGTGCTGGAGAAAGGCACTATCTGCCCTTTCAATTCGCAGAACACCGCGTTCCGACGTGAGCTTTTCCCGCTGCTGTTTCTTCCGTCATTCGTCACCTTCCGGTTCACCGACATACTCCGCGGCATCATTGCACAACCTATCTTATGGCAACAGGACTATCGTCTTGGATTTACTGAAGCCACCGTAGTTCAGAAAAGAAATCCGCATGATTACTTCAAAGATTTTGAAAGCGAAGTACCGATGTACCTGCATACGGAAAAGACCTACAGCACCGTTATGGATGCAGTAAAAGCCGGATCAGTGAAGGACAACCTTTTCACCGCATACGAATCGCTGTTGCGTATCGGCGTGGTGGAAGAGAGGGAAATGAACGTACTGGGAGAATGGCTGAAACTTTGTATTGACTGATCTTAAATTAGCAGGAATGCAGGAAATAGTAGATGCAATCAAAGCGCTTTATAAAAAATGGAAGGGCACGGATCCTGTGTCGCTTGATGTACTGCAACAGTCGGGCAGTGAACGGCGGTATTTCCGCCTGTATGGCGATCATGATTCCGTGATAGGAACCTTTGGCGCCAATATCAAGGAGAATGAGAGTTTCATTTATTTCTCCAATGAATTCAAAAAGAAAAAACTGACCGTCCCTGAGATTCTTGCCGTGAGTGAAGATGGCGTCTATTATCTGCAGGAAGATTTTGGAAATATATCACTGCTCAATCACCTGGAAGAAAAAGGCGAGTCGGATGACGTATACGACCTTTTCCGCAAAAGCCTTGTATCGCTGGCTGAGTTGCAGGTGAAAGGCGACAAGGGACTTGACTATAATAAATGTCTTACCAACAAAGAATTTGGCAAGCAGGCGATCATGGCTGACCTGCTCTACTTCAAATATTATTTCCTGGATGCGCTTCGCAAACCTTATGATAAGCAGAAGCTCATCGATGATTTTGAAGCACTGAGTAATTATCTCACTTACACTGAGTATAAATATTTCATGTTCCGTGATTTCCAAAGCCGGAATATCATGGTAACGGAGGATAAGAGCGTGCACTTCATCGATTACCAGGGCGGCATGAAGGGTGCACCCCAGTATGATGTAGCCAGTATGCTCTGGCAGGCGCGCGCCAATCTTTCGGATGACTGGAAGAATCGCCTCCTGGAAGAATACATGGATGCTTTTGAAAAGCTGATCCCTTCCAGGCTGGACAGGAATATTTTTCGCAGCCAGTACAATGGTTATGTATTGATCCGCCTGTTACAGGTATTAGGTGCTTATGGCTTCCGCGGCTTATTTGAACGCAAAGCCCAGTTCCTGACTAGCATCCCGCTTGCTTTGCGCAACCTTCGTGAGTTCTTCGCTAACCATAGCCTGGGAATCGCGGTACCGGAGTTCAGGAAAGTATTGGACATGTGCGTCAGTGATAAAGTGATCGAACAGTTCACACCAGTACAGGCAACACCTGACTCCCCACTGGTGGTGAAGATCTATAGCTTTTCCTACAAGAAAGCATTGCCTGTTGATGAAACCGGGAATGGCGGCGGCTTTGTGTTCGATTGCCGAGGCATACTCAATCCGGGTCGTATCGAATCAATGAAAACAAAGACCGGCCGCGACAAGGAAGTGATGGACTATCTCGAGCAGCAGACAAGGATGCAGGAATTTCTCAACAGCGTTTTTGACATCGTTGATATCTCCGTGGAAGATTACATCAAGCGCGGTTTCAGCAACCTGTCCGTCAGCTTTGGCTGTACGGGTGGTCAGCACAGAAGCGTGTATGCGGCGGATGCGCTGGCGCGTCACCTCAGGAATAAATTCAAGGTCAGGATTGAGCTAAGTCATATGATCCAGGATGCAAAAAAATGGATCAATGAACTGCCGAAATCCGCTGGCCAATAAAAAACTATTCGCCAGATGAAAGCAATGATATTCGCTGCGGGTCTTGGAACAAGATTCAAACCCTGGACAGATAAGCATCCGAAGGCCCTTGCACAGGTAAAAGGGAAATCATTGCTTCAACGCAATGTGGAATACCTGCAGCAGGCAGGAATCAGTGACGTGATCGTCAATGTTCATCATTTCCCGGAACAGATTCGTGACGTCTTAAACGAGCAAAATGGCTGGGGTTCCCGTATTCACATCAGTGATGAATCCGGGGAAGTGCTGGAAACGGGTGGAGGCTTGCTCAAGGCAAAGGAGCTTTTCACGCCCGGTGAAGATTTCGTCACGATCAATGTGGATATACTGACATCGCTGGACCTCAATGAAATGATCGATTACCACAGGCAAAAAAAAGCAGTGGTGACCCTGGCGGTGACCGACCGCGCCACGAGCCGTTGCTTTGTGTTTGATGAAAATGAACGGCTGGCGGGCTGGAGAAATGTCCAGACGGGCGAAGAAAAGCTACGCCGTCCGGGATATGTGTTACACAACCGGGCTTTCAGCGGTATCAGCGTTTTTAGCTACGAATTTTTCAATCATCTCCAACTGACCGGAAAGTTTTCGCTGGTGGATGCTTACCTCGCCCTGGCAGCGGAACATCCGATCTTCGGCTTCAATCATACGGGAGATAAATGGGTGGATGTTGGCCGGCCGGAATCGGTCAGCACCGCGGAGCAACTATTTGCATGAGATTTCAATCTGGTAACTGGTGCATTGGCGATAATCCAATGGCCTTTTGATAACTTACACCTCCAAAAATCTGAGAACGAATATGAAGAAGCTAAGTGTTTGCCTGGCATTGCTGACATCAGTCCTTTGCAGTTTTTCACAGTCCGAGTACAATGCACGCGAAGCATTCAACCCACAGTTTTATCCTTATCCCGGCAACCAGATCCGAAGCGCGAGCGGTGAGCCCGGACCGGCATACTGGCAAAACAGGTCCGATTATAAAATTGCCTGCGCCATCGATACCACCACCCATAGTATCACAGGGGATGTAGACATCAACTATCTCAATAACAGCCCGGACAACCTGAAATTCCTTTGGCTGCAACTGGATCAGAACATCTACCAGGAAAACTCACGCGGCTCGAAAACCACCACCGAAGCGGGTGGAAGATGGGCAAACGCGCAGTTTACTGAAGGCTATAAAATATCATCTGTGACCGTGGAAGCCAACGGCAAAACCTACAAGCCAAAGTACACCGTGACGGACACCCGGATGCAGGTTTGGCTGAATGATGCTGTAAAAGCCGAAGGCGGGAAAGTAAAGCTCTCCGTCAAGTTTGCTTTTACGGTACCACCCTATGGTACGGACAGGATGGGCAGACTGAAAACCAAGCATGGCTGGGTCTATGAGATCGCCCAATGGTTTCCGAGGATGTGTGTGTATGATGATATCCAGGGCTGGAATGTGCTTCCTTATCTCGGAGCCGGTGAATTCTATCTCGAATATGGCGATGTTGATTTCAGCGTGACTGCCCCATCTGACATGATCATCGTCGGTTCAGGTGACCTTGTCAATCCGCAGGAAGCATTCACAGCCGACCAGTTGAAATTGTATAACCAGGCGAAGAACAGCGACAATACCGTTGTCATCAAAAGCGAAAAAGATGTTGCTGACGCAAAAGGCAATAACCGTAAACCGGTTACTACCTGGAAATTCCGCATACAGAATACGCGTGATGTGGCATGGGCAGCTTCGAGAGCGTTTATACTCGATGCAGCGAGGATCAACCTGCCGAGTGGCAAAAAATCTCTGGCCATGAGCGCCTATCCGGTCGAGAGCACAAAGGATAAAAAGGGGAATGACTGGCGCAGATCAACGGAAATGGTGAAAGGATCTATCGAACATTATTCGTCAAAATGGTATGAGTATCCATACGGCGCCGCGGTGAACGTAGCCGGCATCGTCGGCGGTATGGAATATCCCGGAATAGTATTCTGCAGCTACAACTCAACCGGTGCAGGACTTTGGGGAGTAACAGACCATGAATTCGGGCATACCTGGTTCCCGATGATCGTAGGCAGCAATGAACGAAAATATGCCTGGATGGATGAAGGCTTCAATACCTTCATCAATGATCTTTCCACGGAAGCATTTAACAAGGGAGAGTTCAAGACTAACAGTTTCTTTACCGATCCAAGCTCACCAACTATGGTTAAATACACCTTTGGTGAAAAGATGGACGGGCTGTTCAATACACCTGATGTGATCCAGCAGGCAAACCTTGGTATTGCTGCGTATATGAAGCCTGCACAGATGCTGCATGCCTTGCGTGACAATGTATTGGGTGCAGAGCGTTTTGATGCTGCCTTCAAAGAATATATCAATCGCTGGGCGTTCAAACATCCCACACCCTGGGATTTCTTTCACACGATGGAAAACGTGGCTGGTGAGGATCTTAGCTGGTTCTGGCGTGCATGGGTGCTGAATACCTGGAAACTGGACCAATCAGTGAAAGGCGTCAAATATGTGAAGAATGCGCCGGAGAACGGAGCTGATATCACCATCGAAAACCTGGAGAAAATGCCGATGCCGGTCGTTGCGCTGGTTAAGGAAGCGAATGGTAAAGAGCACAGGATCGACCTGCCCGTTGAAATATGGCAGCGCGGACCAAGCTGGACCTTTGGCGTGCAAACCACCAGTGAGATCAAAGAGGTGATCCTTGATCCTGAGCGCAAATTGCCCGACCTCAACCGCGATAATAACAAGTGGAAAAAAGCTTTTTAAAAGTAAATAGCAAATTTTTCAGGCCAGGGTTCATACCCTGGCTTTTTTTATGCGAGTCTGTTCATCAGCTCGGCGAGCGTCATCTCCTCCAGCAGTGTGCGCTGCGGTTTTTCATCAATCATTTCCCATTTCACCAGGCGAATACTTCCTTCAACGATTTCGATGCCGGTGATATCACCGTCACTGAAGCAGCAGCAGCCGCTGTTGAAATAAGAAGGCCGCATGGTGAGGTAGTCGAGTGCCACGGCAGTGAATTCCTTTTCACGTTTGACGATCTCATCACGGACGCGGGCAAGCTCTGCCGCATCGTTTCTCGATGAGGCAAACTGGAAATCCTTGTATAGCCGTTCGATATGCGTAAGTGAGGCAAAAACGGGTTGATGCGTATGGCCGGTAACGAGAATGATGTCTTTCTGCGCTGCTGACCATTCATACATGATCTCATTGTGCAGCGTTTTCTTTTCGTTATCGTAAGCGGGCGTGTTGGGATTGATACGGAGATATGCCTGCAGTGGCGCCCAGATGCGGGAAATGAAAAATTTCGAGAACCAGTTACCATCGCTCTGAGCATCACCCTGGTGGCCATGCGTACAGAAGATGCGAAATGGCCGGTCATCGACCATTGTCGATATCATCACCCCTTCATACACTTTCATATCGCGGCCGTAGATATTTTTTAGCTGCCAGGGTGCCAGCGGATCATTGCCCCAGTAGAGATCATGATTGCCGATGACCTTGGCGAACGATTTTCGTTGAACGAATCGCTTTTCGGCTTCGAAGGTTTTTTCATTTTTCTCACGCACTTTGCTGAGGCTGTTTTCCCATAGCTCTTCGGAATCGCCGAGGGCGATCAGGCAATAATCATTCAGATCATAATAATCCAATGCGGCAAGGTAATTCGGCTCGGCCATGGTGAAATCGTCTGCACCATCCCGCGCACCTTTATGCTGGTCGGAAAAGATGATGACCCGTTCCCGTTTTTCGGTGAAATTTATAAGCAGTCCTTTTTTACCCGGGTCATGGAGACTACTGGCAAGCAATTCATCCAGCGCTTCGAAGATACGGGCACGCACGGGCCTTGATGCAAACCTGTTAGCGGCCCAAAGAATCGGCCTGAGCAATATGACCCGAAGTAATTTCCTCACCTTTAAGGCATTAAAAGTAACCAAAACCGTGCATCTGACGGGCGTTTTAAACCCTCAGCGGAAATTGGCGCAACGCGTGGAATGGCCTAACTTCACGGCTCATTTTTTTACCAAATTATGCGCAAACTAACTACGCTTATGGCAGCACTGCTGTGCTGCATGTTCACGGTTTATTCCCAGACAATCACCAACCTTTTTCAACCCGCCCCTTCGCTTTCCAGGGACTATCATTCAATTGCCAAGCAATACCAGGCCCTGCAGCTTGATCAGCAGGTTTTGCAAACGCTGAGGTCAACTGCACCGGCGAGACTCCAACTGAGTCTTCCTTTCGAGGGTTCGGAACTGGTCCTCGATCTGGAAAAGGTAACGATCACGGCTCCGGGTTTCAGTGTGATCGAGGCGTTACCTGGTGGTGGACGCAGAACGGTGGCGTATGAGATGGGTGCATTCTACCAGGGTCATATCAATGGGGACGAAGCTACCATGGCAACCATCAGTCTTGTAGGCAACCAGGTGATAGGCGTACTTGCGGACAATCAAAGCAACATCATTTTGGGCAGCATAGAGAACAATGGACTGCCTACTTCAGAATACAGTCTTTATCGTGAATCTTCACTAAGCGTTGCAAACCCCGTGGCCTGCGGCGTGCAGGACATCGAGATGCAGGTGCCGTCTGCCGCTGCAGCCGGAAGAGGCAATGCAGTCAACGAGCCCGTTGAAATTTATTTCGAGTGCGATAACCGATTTTATCTTGATAAAGGCAGTAATACGATCAACGTAATCAACTATGTTCTGGGCTTCTTTAATAACGTAGCCCAGTTGTACGACAATGAAGATATAGCCGTGCAGGTATCGCAGATCCTTGTATGGACAACACAGGATCCCGAGGCCGCGTCCAGTCTTAACACGACCGGCACCATGCTGCCTGCATTCCGTGACCGTATGGATGCGACACAATGGGTGGGAGACTATGCACATCTCCTCTCCACCCGTTCCATAGGTGGTGGTATAGCTTATGTGTTGACCAACCCCTGTGGCACTGAACGCCGATTCAGAACTGCCGTGAGCGGTATCAACAATACTTATTCAAATTTTCCTACCTATTCCTGGACTGTACAGGTTGTGACGCATGAGCTTGGCCATAATTTTGGATCAAACCATACGCAATGGTGCGGTTGGAATGGCGGCGCCCTGGACAATTGCGTAGCTACTGAGCCGTTTCCTGCTAACACGACTGCCTGTCCCCGCGGACCGGCACCTGTAAATGGTGGTACGATCATGAGCTATTGTCACCTGACCGCAAATGGCATTAATTTCAACAACGGTTTTGGTATGCAGCCAGGCAACATGATCCGCCAGGTACTTTCCGGAGCTGCGTGTTTCGGTGAGTGCAGAATGACCATTGCGGTTGAAAAAACAGATGCGTCCTGCAACCAGCCGAATGGCCTTGCAACGGTAACGGCCACATCCGGTACCGGTGCACTTACCTATCTCTGGAGCAATGGTCAGACAACAGCAACCATGACGGGCGCAGCGCCAGGCACCTATCATGTAAAGGTGACGGATGCTTCGGGATGCTCCGTAATGGAAGATGTGGCGATAGGAAATTCGGGTACCAGCCTGAGCGTGGATGTTCTCCCCGGTGCCACTGCTGGTTTCTGTGCCGGTGGAAACGTTCAGCTTTCCGTGAGTGACAATCCGGCGTATACCTACCAGTGGTCGCTGAATTCCAGCCCTATCCCGGGTGCAACATCATCTACTTATACAGCTAATGCAGTGGGTAACTATACCGTAAATGTTGTATCGGGCATCTGCTCTGCTACACGTAACATTGCCGTATCACTGGTAGCGCCGCCTACGGCAGCAATAGCAACTACGGGGCCGCTTATTTTCTGCCAGGGTACGACAACCACATTGAATGCGGATCTTGGAAGCGCATATACTTACCAGTGGCTGAATAATGGCACGCCTATCCCGGGTGCAACAACCGGTACTTATATCGCGTCAGCCAGCGGAAGTTATTCTGTTATTGTCCGCGCGGGCGGTACTTGTTCCGCAACATCTGCGCCTGTGGCGGTTACGGTTAACCAGACACCGACAGCAGCGTTTACCGTTACAGGTGCAACGACCTTCTGTGACGGATCAAATGTATTGTTCACTGCAACGGGCGGTACAGGCTTTACCTACCAATGGTACCGGAACAGCAGTGTGATTGCGGGTGCAACAGCCGCAACTTATACCGCCACTACACCGGGCGCATACAGTGTACGGATCGCCAACGGCTCGTGCAATGCTACATCAGCGGCAACAACTGTAACCGTTCTTCCCTCCCCTGTGGTTACTGTAACACCGGCATTTTCGACCATCTCAAAATCACAGACCCAGACACTGACAGGTTTTGGTGCCGAGAACTACAACTGGTCTTCATTGCCTGACCTTGTATCATCTACGACCAATACCGGCACTTACCGCCCTTCGACAACAACAACGTATGTGGTGGAAGGACGTGCAGCCAATGGTTGCCGCTCTACAGCAACAGCCGTGATCGAAGTAATCGGTTGTGACCCCGTGAGTAATATCCGGACAACCGTCTACAGCCCCTCTACGGTTCTTGTTGAGTGGACCAATCCGTCAACAGTGACAACCGACTCTGTACTGTACAGGAAGGTTGGTGCAACAGAATGGCTGAAAGTATTTGCAACAGGAAACTCTGCGTTGCTCACAGGTCTGGAACCTGATTCGGAATATGAATATGCGGTGATGCCTTTGTGTACCACTACCACATTCTTTGTAGCATCAGATGCGCAAACGTTCCGTACGGCTGCGTTGCAGAACGGACTTTATGTACGTCTTTCTCCTAACCCGGCAGTTGGCACCTCCATCCTGGAAGTAATTTCATCAACACCATACAAACTGCAGGCGAACATTTTTGATAACAGTGGTAAGCTTGTGGCACAGTTAATTCCGTCGCTTAATCGTCCGGCTGGTCAAACCATCCAACCAGTACATACGGCACGCCTGGCGAGCGGCGTATATAATGTGGTGATCCTTGTGAATGATAAAAAACAAACGATCAAGATGGTGGTGGTGCACTAAGAGGTGCGGGCCCGCCTGTCGTAGGCGGGATGCTGGGGGCTGGGGGCTGGATGGCTGGG
>JAEZAM010000089.1 GCA_023430465.1 Bacteroidota bacterium
CAAGAGCAGCAACAACAACTACAACAACAGCAACAGCAGCAACACCAGCAGCAACAGCAACAACAGCAACAACAACCGTTAAGCGAAGAAGAACGCTCCCGACTTCTGAAGGAATGGCGACGGCAGATGGAAAGGATGAACCAGTCTTATTCCAAAGATCTGTCGCACCGCGACTTTATCGATGATATGAAAATGGACATGCCCACCAGCTCAGGCGCCAACGACATGGCTGAATCAGTCGCTCCCGGCGACGATGAGCCGCCCGCTCCCGGTCCGCGATATCTTCAAAACCGCTTCTCCGATGCCGACACTTCAGCGGATATACAGCAATACCTTATACCGCAAAAAAAATATCGTCTCTCTATTCGTATCGGCGAAACTGAAGCCGGCTGGCAACAGGCTACTGCCGAAGTACCGCTTCAGGATGTTTTTGAACACGACATCACTGCGCCTGAAACCATTCGCATCGTAATGCAGCCCGAAGACGGATCAGCACCTCAAACGGCGGATATCCTGCTTGCATTCACCGGTAATTCCACCGTTGCGGATTTTACCATCACTCCATTCCCGGCGGACTACTTCGCCTGTTTCATCGAAGCCTATCACCGCAACCGGAAGCTGCAAACGCTGCGCGTTTCGATCCGCGTGCGGCAGACCGACGCTGCTGCTGACCGGGATGGAATTAAAACCGAACTCGTTTTCAGCACGGGTCCACAACCACTGCAATTCGATGCCCCTGTTCACTTTGATGCCTCCTATACCCTCCGCAACACCGATGGCGAATCCGCGGTAAGCGGGATGATGGCGGGCAGCCCCATCCCTATGTATTTTTCGGCAGGCCTTGACGCATTGCTCAATGAGATCAAATTGATACTGCAGCGCGCAGTGATGGATATCGATAAATACCCGGAAGATATTTATCATGAAAATAACCAACAGTTATTGCTCAAGCTCGCGCTGAAAGGGAACAACCTCTTCGTCAACCACCTCCAAGGCCGATCCCTGCAAGGGCCGCTGCAGGTGATCACCAACCGGCCGGGTTTTGTTCCGCTCGACTTTGTATACGAACCCGCACCGCCCGCACTCGATGCAAAACTGTGTGCCCATGCAAAAGATGCCCTGGAAAAAGGAGCCTGCCAGGGTTGTTATGATAAAACTATCTCTCCGGCACCGTTTATTTGCCCGATGGGATTTTGGGGATTCAGTCATGTCATCGAGCGCACCGCCAGTGAACAAGCTGGCGCGCAGCCCGGAGATTACCTGATCCGGCCGCAGCCTGTGGGTGAACGGAATGCACTGGAAATATTTCGCAATATTCTCTACGCCTCCAGCGCACGCATCGATGCGGCGGATAAAACAACCACGGAAACCCTTTACAACCGGATCAAAAAATTCCAGTCGGCCAAAGCTGCTGCCAGTTGGGATGAATGGAAGACGTTTACGAAAGAGCTCAACCCCGATTGCATGATCCTGATCGTTCACGTGGAGAACAACGATGTGGTCGATGAAGAGCAGATGGAAATAGGGGAGAAGAAATTTCTTTTGCAAAATTATTTCGATGCCAGTTGTATTAAACCTGTTCCCGGCGAGCGATCGCCGCTGATGATTGTGATCGGTTGCGAAACGAATAACATCGCCAACCAGGGATTTGATATCAGTTCGCGGCTTATGCAGGGAGGTGCGGCCATCGTCATCTCCAATTTTACCCGGATCACCGGCCGCCGTGCCGCTGCCATGGTCATCAGATTGCTGGAAATGCTGGAGAAGAATGCCGCGGGCGGAAAACTGCTCGGCGAGGTGATCCTGCAACTCCGCCGCGATATGCTATCCCGCGGAATACTTTCCGGTCTCACCCTCGTCGCGGCCGGCGACGCCAATTGGAAATTAACCACCGCTCATGTATAACATCCATTTGCTCCCCGCCACCTTTGGCGATTCCATCCTGATCGAGTACGGCAAAGACGGCGATCCGAAGTACATCCTGATCGACGGAGGTCCCTATTATCAATTTGATGACATATGGTCCGCACTGCAGGCAGCGGCACCTGCAATCACCAAGATCGAACTCCTTGTCGTCACTCACATCGACATCGACCATATTGATGGTATTGTAAAAATGCTGAACCAGACGAATCTTCCATTTACCATCAATGAGGTATGGTTCAATGGCAGGGAGCAACTGGAACAGGCTGCTAAGTTTGTCGGAGATGACAGCCTCGGCTCCTTGCAGGGCGAGTACCTGAGTCGCCTGATCCGTGAGAAAAAACTGCCATTGAATGTAAGTTTCGGCGAGAAGCCAGTCTGTATATTTGATTATAACGAAAAGTTGCCTGAAGTGACACTGGAAGGTGGCATGAAGATCACGTTACTGGGACCCGGTGTGAAAGACCTCGCCGACCTCATCCCGGTATGGGACAAAGAATTGAAGGGGCGTGACATTGAAGGGGAATGGGCAGATGAGACTCGCTACGCCGATATGCTGGGCGAGCATGTCGATCAACTGATGGAAGAAGAACATGAACCGGACGACAGTGAAGCAAACCGCAGCAGTATTGCTTTTCTGGCTACCTATAAAGGAAAGACCTGCCTGTTTGCAGCGGACTCACCCACAGAAAATCTGCAGCGCTCCGTGCAGGCTCTGCTGGACCGTACCGGCGACGAGCTGCTGGAGGTCGATGCCTGGAAGCTGGCACATCATGGCAGCAAAAAAAGTACACAGGATGGAATCATGAAACTGATCAGCGCACCTGTTGTATTGGTATCGTCAGATGGAAAGCGGTATAAACACCCCGATGAAGTAGTGATTGCCAAATTGCTGAAGTACAAACAGGGGGAGATAAGTTTTTATTTCAACTATCGTACAAAGTACAATAGCATGTGGGATGAAGCTGCATTGAAGGAAGAGTATGGATTTGAGGTTTTCTTTCCCGCAGGCGCTACACCGGGCGTCACCATTCAATTATAACCAAGGCATAGCCACCGTGATTGTTGAATTTATTTATAATATTCAATGGCGTGATCAATAGCAAAAATCGGAATATCCACCGCGAAACTGCGGAATCTGCGCAATCGATTCAGGTTATCAATGACAACCAGGTTATTGAATGTGTAGCCGTGCGATTTACCCGTCAATGCCGGATACCTGCTATGCGGCTCATCAATCATCGGTTCAAACTGCAGACCAGTTAATAGTGGAATATCGTTCTCCCTGCCGTTAACTACCAACTTATGCAACCGGGCGCCGTACAATAATTTCCGTAAGTTGTAAAGATTGTCACCGCTCGTCGCACGTGTGTAAACCTGATAAGTCACTTCTTCTACTGGTGGCGCATCTACCGGAGAATTGAACCTGTTTACGATCTGATCGACATTTCCAAGGCTCCCGTAGGAATAAAAATCACTGCTTTTCCATGCTTGCGAAGGGTCTGAGTTGGGGTGAAATATATGGCTGTAACTCAAGATTGTCCCATCGGCTTCATGAACACTGGCACTGAATTCATCGGGGCTGCCTGACCACGACAATTCGTACCTGGAACCCATCACTGTTTTTGTAAAGGTTGTATTTGTGATTGTGCCATCTGGATGCACTTCCCGCATATTACTTAGTACACCGCTTGCATCATAAGAAATGATAAGATTAAAAATCCCTGATATTCCAGGATAGGTATAGTCAACGTGGGTCAGATTATGGTCGACATCATAATTAAATACATATTCCGCATCGCCATAAGCATCGTTCGTCACTGATACCATTATCTTTCTGTTAGTGGTATCGTAGGTGTAAGTTTCCTTTGACACACCCAGGGTTTCCGAACTGTCAAAAGTGTGATATGTATATGTAATTGACTTGATGAGCAAAGTCGAATCGACGGTAACTGGATCGGGTTCTGTGGTAGGGGGTGCTGACAGTTCAGGCTGGCACGAGGAGAGGAAAACTGCAAATAATAAAAGAGTTAAAAAACTTGTTAGCAGGTTGCGCATAAAGTTGGAGATGACATTGTTTATTTATAATACTCTATAACGTATTCAGAACGGAAATTTCTGGAATAGTAAGACTGGCAGTCGAATTTTTTCAACCGACCGAGGCTGTCAATTGATGCAGTGTTGATGAACGGATATTCTTCATCGAGAATACTGTCATACCTTCTGCCAGTGAGGATAGGTCTGCTGCCGCTGATAACATCGGCATCTAAAAAGTCGAATTCAAGCGATGAAAGGCTGAAGGTACTGTCCCAGGCGGATTCCGGTAAGCCAACGAGTTGCTCCCCCATCAGCTGTCTACGAAAATTACTGAGGTTGCCGCCTGCGTTTGCCCGGCTTTCTGCTCTCAGAATAGTTACGATAGTAGTATTGCCTGAAGCGGGTGAATATTCGTAAAATTCACGTTCGGTATCCCCGTTATTGTCATAAATGCGGCGGAAGATACTGTGTGATCCGGGTGACCAAACAGGGTTTTCGGTACGGACAGAGACCAGTCTACGGTCGAAATCAAACTCTGCCGAAAAAATATTGTCATAGTGCGTAAAGTTTAAGCTGTAGGCACCCCCATTACGGTCCTTGGTAAACGTTTGTTGAACGTTCCTTCCGCTCAACCACCGGGTGTTCCTTTTCGTTATTACCTGCTCGGAGTCATATGTGACCTCAAAATCCCGGTTATTACCCGCGGAGGCAGGGTTTGTGTAGCGGACTTTGACAAGTGTGGGGTTGCTGAATTCGTTATAAAAGTGTTCGAACACAACGGGCCCACGGTCCTCAAATAATTCGCTGGAAGCTGAAACGGTAATCTTCCGGTTTTGCTGATCGTAGGTTATTGTTTCAGTTACGGGTCCGATTACCTCTGCGGAATTCGGATTGTAAATCCTGGTTGTTACCGATTTTATGAGTAGAGTCGAGTCGTAGGTGGATGGAGGTGTTACCGGAGGGTCAGTAGGTTCTGCCTGGCATCCGATGAAAATGGCCGCGACTGTAATAAAGGCAAATAGCCTGTAAAAGGGGAGCTTGTGTTTCATTAATAACTAGTTGTTTGTAAACAGGCCTGCTTTAACCACGGCTCCCTTATGATTTGCAAATCAATGAGGAAATGCGCAGGGTCGCGGAAAGTTTTATCATCATCAGGCCAATTGAGGCACAGGGCAATCGCAAAGATTGACCTTGAAGAAGATGAAATGGGTGGCTCATGTTTGGAGTTTTGGCAGCACAAGAACGAAAAGAAAACTGGAATTCCCGAGTTTTTCGGTATTTATTTGCGATGTAAGGGGCAAGAGTCCCTCAGGGCGAACAGGACTTAAACCGGAGGAGTGGTGGGCGGGTGTCTAATTTTTCCATAAATAATTTGGCGACTAAAACACCGGCCCTTATCTTTGCCGTCCCTTAAAACGGCCCGTTCGTCTAAGGGCTAGGACACCACCCTTTCACGGTGGTGATACGGGTTCGAATCCCGTACGGGCTACAAAGCTCCAGCATTGCTGGGGCTTTTTTTATCGCGCCTCCCGCACCCAGCCCGCGGCGCCTTCGATACGCCTCGCTGCGCTCCCTTCGACAGGCTCAGGGCAAGCGGTTGCTCAGTCACCGCTGGCGTAAACGATCCAGCATCCAGCACCCCGATATCAGGGCCCTTCGATACGCGCATTCGCTGCGCTCATGCGCTACTCAGGGACCATGGCGTACCGTTCAATTAAAAATTAAAAAAAGTGCGGATTTGCTCTCGTTCTCTTTCTCGCATCCAGCATCCAGTTCTCAGGGCCCTTCGACCCTTCGACAGGCTCACTTCGACAGGCTCAGTGCAAGCA
>JAEZAM010000093.1 GCA_023430465.1 Bacteroidota bacterium
CGGGCGCCCGCCAGCTTTGCCTTCGGCCGCGCATGTTATGCCGTATTCTTTTTCCCCATTGTATCCAAGGCGCGTCCTTTGTGAAGTACCAGCACCCAGCATCCAGCATCCAGCACCCAGCCACCCAGCACCCAGCGCCCAGCACCCAGCACCCAGTACCCAGCCATCCAGTATCCATGTATCCAGTATCCAGCTATCTCGCATCTCGCGCTGGCGCCCGCCAGCTTTGCCTTCAGCCGCGCATGTTATGCCGTATTCTTTTTCCCCATTGTATCCAAGGCGCGTCCTTGCCGGTCATTTGTCTTGGAAACGAATTACGCCCCCGGTCCCTGAGTAGCTAACGAACGAAGTGAGTTAGCGTATCGAAGGGCCCTGATAAAGACTGTACCGATTATCTCGCATCCTACCTCCGGCAGGCAGGCCCGAATTTCATCCTCAGCCTCAACCTCAGCCTAACTTTGGTCTTTGCTCCCTTTGCGCGCTTTGCGTGAAACTTATCCTGCTCGCCACGGAGTTCCGTAAATAGGAGGTTTCAACTTTTTTTGCTGTGCATTTTCCCGGTGTTTACTTAAAGGCCCGAAATAGCTTTGTAGGATGAGAACATCGGACAAGAGCGGCAACCCGCATGTGTACGAAAAAATGTACCTTTGTACGTACAATTCTTTTTCCATGCAAGCAGTTTCAGCATCTGAATTCCGTTCTAACTTCAAAAAATACCTTGACGCGGTGACGCAGTCGCCCGAAGTGATCATTATACCTCGCGCGACCGGGGACGACGCGGTAGTGATGTTGTCGCTTAAAGAATATAATTCGCTGATCGAAACAGGCCATTTACTGTCAACTCACGCCAACCGTACCCGGCTGCAGGAATCTATTGATCAGATGAAGAAGAAGAAAACAAGAAAGTTTGATTTACCAGAATGACGTAGATGAGTTTTGAGTTTACACCAAACGCGTGGGAGGATTTTGAGTACTGGATGGAAACAGATTCCGACATCGTCTCAAAGATCCGACTACTCCTGAAAGACATCACCCGATCACCTTTTAAGGGATTGGGTAAACCAGAGGCGCTGCGATATGATCTGAAAGGATATTGGTCAAGGCGGATCACTGGCGAGCACCGACTGGTTTATAAGATCGAAGGCAAAACAGGAAAAGGTCAAAAATGTATTGTGCTACAGTGTCGGTTTCATTACGATTGACGTAAGAGGATACCCACCTCCATGGCCTGTTGTAATTTCCCCTAACCTTAACTCCCTTTCACTACGCACTCGCCCATTCCGGGCCGGCATCCAGACATCTATTTGCCGGTCTTCCTGTATTTTTCTCCTTTAGAAACATGGAATCTAATGGATCCAACATCTCAGCCACTGGCTTTACTGGTCATAGGGTAAGGATGAAACAGCACCGAGTACCCAGCACCCACTACCTAGCACCCGGTACCCAGCCATCCAGCACCCAGTCATCCAGCCTCCCGCCCCTCGCACTCTCTATCCTCTTTTTTTTCAAAAAAAAAGAGGCAAAAAAAACTGCGCTCGGATCCAATGGGGGATACGGCATAGTGATGCGCTAAAGCTGACGATGGCGCTTCGTATTATCGATATGGTAGCCAGGTTCCGCAGGCGCCCGCCAGCTTTGCCTTCGGCCGCGCATGTTATGCCGTATTCTTTTTCCCCATTGTATCCAAGGCGCGTCCTTGCCGGTCGTCTGCCTAGGAAACAAATTACGCCCCCGGTCCCTGAGTAGCTAACGAACGAAGTGAGTTAGCGTACTTGCCCTGCTTGCGCTGAGCCTGTCGAAGCGAGCCTGCCGAAGGGTCGAAGGGCCCTGATAAAAGAGCGAACCGATTATTCCGCATCCTGCCTCCGGCAGGCAGGCCCGCATCCCGCATCCCGCATCGCACATCTCAATCTCAACCTCAACGTCGCTTTGCGTCCTTTGCTCCCTTTGCGGCTTTGCGAGAAACTCTCCCCATACCGTTAAAAAACGGTACCCCAGGATAAAAAAACTTTGTATGTTGTCTTACCGCCGGCATCAACCCCCGGTTACTGTTCTGCAGGCATCACCTGATGTGACTGAGAGCGCACGAAGTGCGTCAACCAAAACCGTCCCCGCTACGGGAAGCCGTAAGGCGTATCGATCCCCAACCATTATCTTGAAGATCTTATTAGTTGTTGTTTTTAATTCACCGATGGGAGTGAGGTGCACGAAGTGTGGGGTGAATGAAAAGCGAGCAATAGAAAATCAGACTCGACTATGCTCCGAACGTTGATCGCTTTGTTCTTTTGCCCGATATGGCTGCAAGGCCAGAATAGGTTTACTGTAGCGATAGCATTGACGGAACCTCCTAATGCCCGGGAATTGAAGGTGGCGGTACGCGGGAAGTATTTGCCCGGAGATAAGATAGAAATATCAAAAAGCCGTAGCCAGGACTACAGAAAAACAGGAGTGCGGGCAATGGCGAATTATGTCATCGAATTGCAGCGCTGGGGTGGTGAAGGTTATCAGCCCCTGGAACCAACGGCTGATATCGATCCGGTCTTCGAGAAAGAAGAATATGAGGTCATTCCAAAAAAACGGAGTGATCGGTGACACGCTTTCTATCTATGGCGGCAGTTTTCGCCCCGGTGGCAAGGCGGGTGAGGGTTTTCTGCCCGGTAAGTACCGGCTGCGTGTAACATTCAACCCGGATAAATGGAAACCGAGTGAGCTGAATAGGTCGGGGTGGGTGGAGTTTGAATCTGATTAGTTGTCCGGAAGCAGTTCGTTCTTACGCTGAAACAGGTTTTCACCAGTAATGTTCGATCGCAGTGCTTGTGCGGATTGGCCGATCCCGAGCGTAATGATTGGGTGATGGTTTCTATTTTTCGAACAGCGTGTAATTTGAGGAATTAGACTGATAATGGCAAATGCAGCGAACGCATTTAACAACTACGAATGTTACCGAAATATGGCAAAAATCAGAATAGAAAATCTTAAAAGTATAGCTCTCCTGGATTTTGACATTCCAAGCTCAGGAGTACATATTTTGACAGGAATAAATGGCTCTGGCAAAACTACACTATTAGCATGCTTACAAAGACTAACAGATTCTCATGCATTTCAACGGCACTTTCGGACAAGTTCTAACAATCAATTTGACAATTTTAGAAATGCGTTGATAAGGTATGAGCAAAATGGAAGCAGCGTTGACTATGTTTATAGAAATACTAGATGGTCGCCTACTCCTAAAACAGGTGCGTCTCTTTTGGCCACAATGGGCTATAATAGTGCCGTCTTTATTTCGTCCAGCGTGGAAAGGTTTTATGTGCAAAACGATGAACTGAATACTCGAGGTATTTTAGCTGCTCCACAATTTTTCAGGGATTCGATGAATGAAATATTTCAAACAACAAAGTATTCAGACCTTAGAAGAAAAAAATTAGATGGAAAAGGAAGGGGTTATGGTAGATGGAATTACGGCTTTCTGATGCCTACGACGGTTATAGGCGGACAAAACCAATATTATACCGAGAAAAATTTCAGTCTAGGCGAACTTTTGGTTTTAAACGCCCTTTTTCAGTTGGAACACATCCATAATAAGTCTCTCATTTTGATAGATGAAATAGAACTTGCATTACATCCAAAAGTACAAATCAAATTAATGCTGTTCCTAGAGAGACAAGCAAGACAAAAAGGCCATACAATAATAATATCAACACATTCCAGTAGCCTAATCAAGAAAGCCAGTAAGTTAATTTATCTTGAACGTAATGTAGGAAATGGGGTCGTTAACGTTGAATATGACTGCTATCCTGCAGTTGCGCTTCAAAGTATGGCTATTCAAGAGGAAGTGCAGCCCGATTTGGTATTCTTTGTTGAAGATGAGTATGCGAAGTATATTCTCGAACAACTTATCAACTACTATTTTAGAAATCTCCACAACCAAAGACGACCAATTATCAAAATTTTACCTGTTGGTGGATGGCCCCAAACTTTGAGGTTTACAATATCCTCGGCGAATTATTTAATACCGCAGCATACCGGTGTCTATTCCTTTTTGGATTCTGACGCACATGCTGACATGTTAGCAATACAAGCTGATGCAAATAGAAGTTTAAGCCAACAAGAATTACTTAACCTTTACAACACCCACCAAAACATAATTAAATACCTTCCTATTACACCAGAACAAGGTTTGGTAGAGCTGTTAAACGATCAGCCCCACACTCATGTCCAGCCTCTGCAAGACCTGTTTAATGAAGTATTTGACATTTCACAGATAATAATAGACGAACAAAATAGAGGTGTAGTGTATCCTGCTAATCCTCGGAAATCTGCGAAAAAACGGCTCCCGTACTATATTGAGCAAATTGGAAACCTAACAAATCGTGATGAAAATTATATTCGTATAAAATTAGCCGAATATTATGCAAATCAATATTGTCCAAATAATCATGTTCACCTTCATCAAGTACTAGGTCCAATTTTTAATTGATGGTAAGAAACCTCCAGCCGATAACGAAAGTATTTGCAAAGCGAGGTTTGATAATGCAACATCAGCTATGTCTAGGCATCAACGGCGGTTTAGGGTCGGCATTCTATATCAAGCTTTAGTTCTTGATTTCAACTGTATATTTCAAATGGGCATTTGTACTGGGCTGGATAATCAATGAAATTCCTGCTTTCGCAAAGAATCGAATGCTGGGGCTGTAATACTCGATACCTGAAGTCAGAACTATAAAACAATCAACAATGGACTGGTTAAACTTTTTTCGAATTGCGGGCTACATTGCTTTGATTTTCGGTGCTATTTGTACTGTCGGTGTCGATTTTCTTCAAAAGCGAAAGGACTCAAGAGATGATGCATCTAAAGATCAGAAAATGAATGAATTGGTTACCAATGTTAAAGAGTCAAAACAACTGTTGGAACCTTTTGCAAATTTAGCAAGAGAACTTTATCCGACTTTGAGTCAAGAGGAAGCCCTAGTACGCCTGCATGCGCGATTTGATACATTAGAAACGAGAGTTGGGTCTATCGGATCTGGTTTATCTGAAGTTGCAGCCTCAGATAGTGCGCGTGCTGCCAAAGAACAACTAACCGAAACGAGGAAGATGACCCCTCCCTCAATTGAGGCTCGTCTCCAGATGGATCATAACAGACAAGTTTATGTTGTGATTAATTTTTTAAATGAAGTACCAATCGAAGTTTCGTATAAACTCGAAAGCAGAGTTGGAGAGAAGGTGTATAGCAGTCATACAAATTCGGGATTCAAATTGAATCCTAGCAACGGTCGGACGCTCCAGTTGATAAAAGACGATTTTAATTTTCGCGACAATCTCCCTAAGGAGCCCTCAGAATTAGAGCTCACTATTTTTTATGAGTCGATCTATTTCAAAGAAATTGGTGATGCCAAGCTGCGGGGAAGCGCTTCTGCAGTGTACGCTGTAGACCCTTCAGCAAACACTATTACGAAACAGCCCTAAATCGTTCGAACTGCAGCCAACAGGGGTGGCCCGCGAGCCGAGGCATGTTGCCTCACCTTTTAAATTAAACGACTAGTTAATACTGGCTTCTGTTGGAACCTTAAAACTGGTAGCCGCCTACTTCAAGAACTAAGCGTTAGCGGCAGTTAACCGAGACACATATCTCTACAAGTATGAACTTTATAGAATATCACGAAGCGATTGACAAAGCCTTACCAGGGCTAAAATTGTCAACATTGTATATCAGTGGAAACCAAGACTTCAGTTATCAAGCGAGTGACCTAAATGCGCTGAGGCGTTCAGTGAATTTTGTAGAAGATATTCCATATTTGGGTAACGAAATTGGTATATTAAAAAACTCTTGGCTTTTTCAATCGACAGGTGATGGGCAAAAAATAAACTCAACCCAAAACATTGAAGTCGACAATGCTATAAAATCCCTTAGGGTTAAGCTCGAAACCTTTAAGGAGATTGCTGAGACATCAAAACTTTTTAATGGTTCGGACACAATTTTAATCAGAATTCCAGAAATAAGCTCTTTTGATAATCTTCAAAAGTATGCAGGTGACTTCAAAAAGGCTATTGAAATTCCCGTATTAGATCAGAGTCTTGGTGGTAATGTAACCATATTAAGTGCTGATGAAGGCTCAATAATTTTATATATTTCTTTAGGGGCTGTTGCAGCAGTAAAGTTGGTTGCAGGTATTTGTTGGGCAGCGGCAGTCATCAAAAAGAAAAAGGCAGAAGCTCATATTTTTGAGCAACACGCCAGAACTCTTGAGTTAAAAAATGACGCACTTTCGGATTTTGTAGAAGCCCAAAAAGTTCAGATGAGGAGCATTCTTGACGCAGAGGCAACCGCTATAGCCAATAAAGAATACAACCACGCCGAACCAGAGACTATCGAAAGACTTAAATTGTCTATATCAACCGTTGCCGAGCTAATCGAGAAAGGGGTGCAAATCTTACCTGTTAGTAAAGAGGATGAAATTCAGCAAAGTTTTCCTAACTACAAAAATTTAAACCTTATAGAATCAGCGATAAAACAAATTACTCAAGAAAGATAACTGCTACTAATACCGCATTGCCAACAACGGGGCGAGGGGCTTCGAGGCAGCCTTAATGCGAGGATTGAGAGTTATTCTGTGATGGAGCTGTTGTGCTAAAGATTTCCCCGTCGGCAATATCCAAACCGTCAGCTATATTCGACAAAGGCTTATCCTGATATGACTTTCGATCTGGAGAGGTGCAAAGCTAGTTTCTTTTATGTGTTGCTTGAATCGGGCTCCAAGGTTCTTGGATGCGACTTACAATTTGCGCCTCACGCTGAAGGAGTAAAACCTGCTTTGTAGTTGCGACAACGGCTGATGAGAAATTTTGTTAAACGGTAAAAGATGCTGATCCAATTCAAAAAGCTTGGAGTGATAGTGATAGTGATAGTCGCTGCCATCGCAGCGCACTCTGGCGCCTATGCGCAGATCGTCCCGAATGTATCCCTTGATTCTGTCATTACCAGGCTTTTCCCGGTGTATGCTCAAGCTGTTAAGTCCGGGATCTATGATTTGCCCCGGGACACCACCTGGAAAAATTTGAAAACATATCAGGCTGCAGGAGTCTCGTTCCAGGTACCGGTTACATGGCTGAACCTGGGTGGACTCGGGTCTGTGGTTGAAACCGCTTTCGACGGTTCCGAACTGTATTTTCCCGCCGTATACAATGAGCGTCCTGTGCTCGTGGGTGTTTTTCTCTTGAATCAAAGAGGGAACACCCTTGAAGAGGCCCGGGATTCGGCGCTCATAGACTATAGAACAAACCCTGATCGCGTATTTGAACCTGGCTTTGCCGATTCCAGCTATACTTATTATTTGCCCACCGGCCAAAAGTGTTATGTACTTCGGACACGATTTGTTCGAACGTCAACGCAGTTGAATCAGACCCGCTATGACCTCATTTTGTATTCTGAGAAATTCAAGAAGGCATATTCGCTGATGTTATCGGTGCAATACCATGATCCTACCTATGCGTTCGAGCAAATCAATGCCCTGGATGTTCTTGCCGCCCGATTCTACGAGAAGGTTGTTATCGAATGAACCCAACCTCTTTTATCTTTACCTTTCTGCGGTTGATTCAACCAAAACGCATTAATGGAAAACACACTTGAAGGAACGGATAACGAAATTATCCGCGAGAACGCTGACTACGTTTTAGGCATGTATGATATGTACGGCAGTGACCAGGAGATTGTCAATATGCTTAAAATGAAAGGGCTCAACGATTCGATTGTTCAAAGGATTCTAACTGAAGTTAGGACACCAGCTTTCGTCAAGCGCGTGAAGCAGGCAAAGGTGATGATAGGTATCGGCAGCGGCTTGCTTATCGGTTTTGTGCTGATTCCTTACCTGGTTATCCATTATACTGATTCGGATGTATTAATTCCATCTGGTCAGGAGAACGCACTAACGAGTACCGAAACTTATACCGGCAGAGGTGATGGTATGCTCACTGTTGTCCTCAGGTTTTTAATGCGAATTGAATTGATTGTTGTTGTATTGGGCCTTAGCCAATTGGCAATAGGAATCTATTCGTTTTTTAAATATAAGAGGCTGTTGAAAGCCTCTTAATTGCGGGTATAGTTTTGTAAGACTGCATGTTCACGCGGTAAAACTTGTCATATTGCAATGAAATTTTTCAACCTGCTCAGAAAAACATTTCCAGCGGTGAATGATGATCCCCAACCATTGTTCTTTCACGAAGACGACTTTTGCCAGGTAGAGCTTTCCCCGAAGGAGAACCTTGCATCGTTAACGGAAGAGGCTGATAAGGTCACGGACTTTGCCCGGCAACATTTCGATGGCGTGGGATATACGGATATCTATATTCGTTCTAAACACCGCCTGGAGTTGAGAGAGCGAAAGATCCGTCAAGATGAGTTGGAGGCTGTCATCGTTGGGTCCGATCTCAAACGGGCCCCAGCGGTGCTATCGGGCTATGGAGAAAATTATCGGGTAAAGCTGGATGATACAGTCGGGTTCGGAGAAGGGTATTCGGCAATTTATTTCGATGTAAAAGGCGACGTAGTAGAAAATATTTGGCTTACCGGAGACATTGATGCTGAGGCGGGGAAGTTCAGGAACAGCCTTGTGCAAATTGGCCAGAGATGGAACCTCATCCTGATGGACTGGAACCTGTCCATCGCAGTCGATCTGACTGATAATAGGTCAGCGGAAGATTATTTTACCCAATTAACCGCATTAAAATAGAGACGACCTGATGATAAAACTTCTAACAGTCCTTGTTCTGTTCCTCTTCTCGTGTAGCCCAAAAGCACGACAGACGCCTTTTGAAGAAGCAATCAATCAATTGGTATTTGGCGCGCATTTTATGGATTCGACTGCACAGTTGATCACCACATTGACGGAATCCGGGGAACTGACCTACGAACCGCCAAAGGTTTACCAGTCCAATCTCAATCTTTCGATTCTCATGGGTACAGATCAGGCATGGTCTTCCAGGCATCAATATTCTTTCACCAAAAGTCCCTTACCCGGATACCAGGTTAAGTCCGGCGACATTTCAGTAACGCTCGGCCAGACGGCCACACGGAGCCGGGTCATTGGAAGGTCCTGGACGGTGGTATTCGAAACGGAGAAAGATGCCAGGTTGTTTTTTGACCGGTTAAATCAAATCTTTGTACCGTTGTCTGACAAGCACAAAGCCTACACCGATGAAGAAGGCTACCACGTACTTGAACTATCATCGCAACATAACCTTGATAGGGTGATCGATATTGTTTTTTTCATGGGTAAAAGCATTGGCTCGACCACGTATGAGATCAATCTTTTCACAGCTCATAGCCTCGAAAATGGATAGAGGTGCGCCGGCTGGTAAGACAATTACCGCCGTATTAAATCTTTATAATCTCAGTATGGGTAAAATAGCAGCTCTCGTTTTTTTACTAACCGCCACTTTGTGCACCTTTGGTCAAGAGAGAGAGGATGACCTGATAACCGTTCACGTGGCTGATACCGCTGACTTATACCACCGGGTGCGGCAGGCGATCACGTTTACCAATTTGATCATTATATTATGAAGATACTGATATTACTATTTTTATTATTCATTTCGGTAGGATGCAATACACGTCCTAAAGAAAAAACGTCTAATGGTGGTGTTGAGCACCCAAAGCCTTTTTTATACCCACCAGGACATCATCTGACTGATTGTTTCTTTGGAGGTGATACCGTTATACTTATTAAACGACAAAAGTTAGCTGACTCGTCAAGTCTTGAAAAGAGAGAATTTGTAGGTATGGTTCTGAATCAATTGCACAAAGAAGATACCAGTTTTAATAGGCTGTACGATCTAAATGATTTTAGCCTAAATGATCTTGATTTGGACGGCTACTTAGACCTGATTTACACTCCAAGTAGCAATAACTTTGCACGTAATGAATTTAATTTTTCATTGCTTTGTAGGAATCGCGTGGACTCATTCCAGATCGTAAGACTGAAGGGTCTGATTGAGAAAATTGAAAGGCTTCCTGATGGCGAATTGCTAATCAACACCATTACTTATCCTTGTTGCGACTTTCACAATTTTATTTTCCATTCCAATCACATAGCTGTTCCATCCTGGACTTGCAGCTCTAATCCGCTAATAGAAGTTCATAAAAGTAAAGTAAAACATCTATAAATATACGGCACACAACATGGGTTTGGCGAAAGATTTTTGCGGGCTGGCCTGGTCCATGAACTAATCGAGCATATACATTATGTGTGTATCCACAAGTCAGGTAGTTGCTATATTTTAAAGAGTTTCACTTGACAGCTACAATCACCATCTTTGTATTTCGTAGGCTATGAACAGATCCAGAACGGCCGGACTTCTCTGTTTCTTGACCGCGGAAAGTTAGTCGTCCTTGCCAATGGATTTCAAAAGAAAACACAAAAGACACCGAAAGGGGAAATTGAAGGAGCGTTGAAATTCAAACACGAGTATGAAAACGAAAAAGATTAATATCATCAGCCTGGATGACTTCAAGGATCGCCACTATGGCAAGCGCGGCACCCGGAAACGGGATAACCTTGAGGCCGGGTATGCTGTTTTTAAGGTAGGTGCCATGATCCAGGAGGCCCGGTTGGTGAAGGGGTTGACGCAGGAGGAGTTGGCCGATAAAGTGGGTACTACCAAATCTTACATTTCAAAGCTGGAGAATGATGTGAAGAAGGCCCGACAATAAATAAAGCGAATTCTGGCTCGATCTGTTCCGGGTTGAAATAATAAAGAAATCCGTTCGCTCATACAAATTCACCGAAATTTGACATCAATACTATGTTTGACGAACTGGATAAATACAAACAGGCCGATCACTTTTTCTTCCGGGCAACTGATGATCTTGCTGCTGTGTGTAATGCTCCCAACGACTGTAGCGGAGTATACCTGATCTATGCCTTGAAGGGCGGCCGCGTCGAACTCGTGTATATCGGTCGGTCGGGAGAGATAAAGAAAGACGGAACTCTTTCTATCCGTAAGGTCGGAGTGGGCGGACTCAGGGATCGACTCATCAACGGTAAGCAGTTCGGCGACGCCAGGCGACACTCCTGGAGCCGACAACTGAAAAATGAGGGCATCGACGCGATCGACGTCTACTGGTATGCAACCCACTGTGAGGATTTCACGGATTGCCCGAAAGAGCTCGAAAATAAGTTGCTGCAGAATTTTTATGATATACATGACCGGCTCCCGAGATGGAACAGGGGATGACTGATAGTGGATGACTAGATGCTGTCTCGCCTGGATACTGGCCTGCCTGCCGAAGGCAGGATGCTGGCTAGATACTAGATGGCTGGATGCTGGATACTGGCCTGCCTGCCGAAGGCAGGATGCTGGATGGGCAATGTTTATATGGAGCGGGTAGGAGAAGGAGAGCGGCTTCGCCTTTTTTCATTTTTAAGTTTTCATTTTCACTTGATCATAGTACCACCCGGACCCTGAGTAGCCAGCGAGCGAAGCGAACTTGCGTACTTGCCCTGAGCGTGCCGAAGGGTCGACGGGTCCCGAAATCGGGGTGCGGGATGCCTAGTTGAAATACTTACGCCGGGGTCCCTGAGTAGGGCATGAGCGAAGCGAACTTGCGTACTTGCCCTGAGCGTGCCGAAGGGTCGAAAGGCCATCAGGTCGGATACTGGTTTGCCTGGATACCTACCTGACAGACATCACTTAGACATAATTACGCCAGCGGTGACTGAGTGCCTCGCGAAGCGAGGCGTATCGAAGGCACCGCGGACAGGATAACTCGACTTGCCCTGCTCGCCCTGCTCGCCCTGCTCGCCCTGAGCTTGTCGAAGGGAGCTTGTCGAAGGGCGCCTGTCGAAGGGCGCTCCGAAGGGGCGACGGGTTTCGAAATCCGGATACAGGATGCTGGATACGCCTGGACGGTAAAGAAGCTGGACACTTACCTGAAGGAACTGGATTTTATCGATGTAGTGAAGGATAGAAAAATGAATCTTTATAAACTGAAAGGAACGCCTGACCCGACGCAGGCTTCACTATTTGCCTAAACCATGAGAAATTTTACAGCGGTACTGGTTTGTATGCTATGGCTTGCCAACGCGTATGGCCAGGAGCAATCGAATACAACGTCCGCGCAGCTATCGCAGAAATTCAGCGAGCTTTTTCGATCCTACCACAGCAATGGGTTGTTTGAAGGAACCGCTCTGGTTGCCGACAGTTCGGGAATTGTTTATCACCAATCATTCGGCATTGCCAACCATGACTATGGAATTCCAAACGACAGCAATACCGTATTCCGGATGGGATCACTGGAGAAGCAGTTTACAGCGATGCTAACGTTGCAATTGATAGAAAAAGGAAAGCTAAGTTTCCAGGGAAAAATAAGCGACTATCTGCCGAAGTACAGGAAATCCACCGGCCAGCGGGTTTCGATTGAACATTTATTAACCCACACCTCCGGGCTGCCGAGTTATACGGCCTTGCCCAACGTTTGGGACGACTCGCTGCAACTGGCCTACCAGCCGGAATATGTATTGCAAAAGTTCTGTAGTCGCGATCTTGAGTTTACGCCGGGAACGAAATACAAGTATAGCAATACCAACTATTTCATCCTTGCACAAATTCTGCAGCAGGTATCCGGCAGGTCATTATCTGACTTGTTGAAGGAGAATATTCTCGACCTTGCCGGGATGCACCAGACTGGATTGGATGATAGCAGGATGCCGCTGAAGCATCGGGCTACCGGGTACTACAACCTTGCACGTACTTATGTGGCTGGGCCCTACATATATACGCCCAACACGATAGGCGCAGCAAGCATCTATTCAACAGCAATGGATATGTACAGGTGGGATCGGGTGTTGTACACTAACACGCTGCTTACCGGGCCGGGTATGCAAGCGTACTGTTCGCCGCATGTTTCCGTTTCTCCCGGTTATTCGTATGGCTATGGATGGGAGTTCACGCGCACGCCGCTGGGGGTACATGACACCATTGAGACTATGCAGCATAGTGGCGCTATCCGGGCGTTCAGGGCAATTATTTTCAGAGTGCCAAAGGAAAAGAAATGTTTGATATTATTGTCGAACAGTGCCAATCAGTCGGGCTACGATTTGTTTGACGAGGTAATGCGGATATTCAGAGGAAATTCGTTCCGCCAGCCAAAGCGGCTGCTGGCCGACACACTTTATACAATTATGGAGCGCGCTTCGATCGAAGAAGCCGAACGGGCCTATAAAGATCTAAAGAAAAATGATTCCGCGCGATACGAGTACGGGAGGCAGCCACTTGAGTTTCTTGCTGAGAGACTGATGGCCTTTGGAAGAAATAAGGAAGCGATTGCGGTGTTTGCCCTTGCGCTAGAGGAGGATCCGGGCTATTTCGCGGCCTATTATTACATGGGTAAGGCATATGAGGGGCTGGGAAAAGTGAAGGAGGCCATCCGGATGTATGAGATGGCGGTTGCGAAGGGAAAGCAATCAAGGGCCGCGACGGACGCAGCTTTTCAAATACGGTACCTAAGAACCCTCCAGTGAGGCCGCGGAAGA
The DNA here is from genome assembly GCA_023430465.1 of Bacteroidota bacterium. Taxonomy (GTDB): domain Bacteria; phylum Bacteroidota; class Bacteroidia; order Chitinophagales; family Chitinophagaceae; genus JAEZAM01. The sequence goes on from JAEZAM010000093.1 coordinate 13,527, forward strand.
TGCGGTCTTTCTTTATTGTTAAATCTGCGGATATGTCCCGCGTGGCGTGCTAGAACGGCATAGTGGTACTAAAAAATTTGCAAATAGTTTGTAAGTTGTGTCAGCCTCCACTGACTGCTATAATTTCTCCCGGAGTGCTGCTGCAGCCATCGCCGGATGTGACTGAGAGCGCACGAAGTGTGTCCGGGGGCGGCCTGGAGAATGAGCTCCCGGTGTGGGGCTGCAATGCGGATTCGCCAACGCCGAACGAACTGATTTTGAGATGGATTGTTTTTTTTTGAACAGCGCGCAATCACATAAATTAGAGTGTTAGGCGCTATAAACCAAAATAGAAGGCAATGTTCAACTTTTTTCGAAAATGCAAAGATGAAAAGCCAAAAAGGAGGCTCCATTGTTAGTTCTCGGCCCCAAATTTTTAAGGGCATTTCTTCGAGTGCCAGCAGATGAATTGATATCACAACTTCCTGATACAAACTCAATCCGGTATGTTGGTCAAATAATTTTTCCGAATGGAACGTCCTGGTTTAATATTAGCTACAATGGAACTTTAGGTAAAGGAGGTTTAATTACGGATTCTGACAGTGGCTTGCTTCGGCTCGCTGTTGCTGATCCTCAATCGGATGAGCGAATCTTTGTTTTCGATAAGAAACGAAATGGCTGGGATGCCCTATTTGGAGAAGGCCTGCAACATGATCAGCCATCAATAAAAATTCGCAAAGAAGCGGCTATCGAATTTCGGCCACCTGAGGTTTTTCAAATTGCCATAGTCGCAAATTACAATTCAGGAACAAGAGAAGAATTACTTTCGGAAAGCGAAAATGGGAAAGTCACTTTGCCAGACGGACGTGAATTGGCTTTGCAAGACGCCTTTGACGACGCATTTGATTCAATTGAGATTTTTTTATTTGACAAAGGTGGCCGTAAACTATTGATTATTTCTGAAGAGCTCGCCTAACCAAACTGCGCCTAACATCGTATTGGCAAAAGCGGGCATCAATACCCTAACGACTCAAAGCTTAAGCGATGCCCGCCTTCGCCAATACTTTTCCGTTGCAGGCAAGCTCACAGCGACACCCTACATTTATGAACAAACGAATTACATCTCAAGTTTTAGGACAACTTACGCAGGACGACAACTTTGAAGATTGGTGGAAGATTGACAATGTTAGTGTTCCATTCTTTGACAACAAAAATGTTCCATTCACTTTCATGGACGTTAACCCAACGTCGGACACAACATTCATGGACCAGGCGGACAATGCTCTTCGTAATTTCCTAAGTCTGACAACAGAAGACAGAAATATTTATTCTGAACTTGTTTATAAAAACTTTACTGACACGTTAGACGAGTTGGGTGATGATACTGTTAGCCCTGACTTAGCCAACCTGAAAGACCCGAATGGCATTTGGCGTTTTGTAAGTCCTTCAGGCATTTATGTATCAAGACGACACAGACGAGATATGGATATTTATTTGGCTATTTCATGTGGTTGTGATTGGGAAGAAGAACACGGTTTACAATTGGTATTCAAACAAGGTAAGAAGCTGACAAGAATTAGCGGACATGACGGACATATAACAGAAGCAGACGCTTACGACATTCCAGACGAAAAGGACGAATTGCTTTCTAAGTTTTTAATCAACTTCCGATTCACCGCCTGCCTGCAACATTCCGTTTTGCGTCAGCCGGGCGCGACGAGCTTATCCTCATCTTACTGCTACTATTAGCTACATATCCGGCTGACTCAACGCAAAGAGCAACGGAATATATTTTCAACTTCAGTATCTTTCATCGGCTGCAGTTCCGGGCTGGACGTTTGGCAAACGTCCTGCCGACCGCAGAGCTGTAGCCGTTGTATGTAATGCTATATGAACTCTCTACCAGACAAAGACATCATCAAATTTCTTAAGGACAACATTCAACCACTGGACGACAATGGCTATGGACTTGGATATAGAGCTTCTGCAACTTTAAAAGACGGGACATTCTTGCCTTGTGTTATCTTTCGTAATCCTGCGACACTAATTAACTTAGCTATACGGCGTTTTAAAGAAGAGCAGTCAGGGAAAAGTATATTTTCAAAATCATCTGAACATGGTTATAGAGAAATCGTTAAGACATTTGTTGCAAGTGGCAACTGTGTTAACCACTATGACATTGCAAAAGTTGACAAAAGCCGTTTCGCTTTTCCAATTGACGTACAAAAGCAAATTAAAGGAGAGACTTCTATGAGTTGGACGGCTTTTGTTGCAAAATTCAAAGACGGTAGACATTTAAGTTTTGGTACGACTTGGAATTGGGAGTTTTTTGACCTGCCAGATGATTTCAAAGCAGAAGATATTGGTGAAATAATAAACCATAGCTATTTACTAAAGACTGGCGAAGTTGTTGGGCATCGCTCTTCATTTGACAGAGTAACAAGAATGGATGAGATGGAGAAAATTTATAGCGACAGACAATTTTTTGAATGTTACGTTGACAATTTATAATTGCATTTGCGTGACAAAGAAGCACTACATACAACAGGCGGTTTGGCAATATGGCGAGGCGACGATTATGTTCTCAACTTTTTGTTTGCTAATCGGTTCAGTTTCAGCCGACGAATAAAGCCGAGTAATAGAATAAACTATGCACCTTTAGGTATAAAGTTAGCAGCGGCTACGGGCTGACGATTTTCAAATACCGCCACATCGCCAAGCCGTGAAACGTTGCCTGCAAGCTAGTTCGACCGCCAAACAGATAACCAGAACTAATGATTTCAACAAAAGATTACACCCTACTCCCTGACAGGAGAACGCTGGAGACTATTTGCAAAGCGATTTCTGTCTTAGATGCAATAATTTGCCAGGACTGGCAGTACCGTTATTACTCTTTCAATTCAAAGTGGGATGTCGGTGAGAAATGCCTGCAAATGCGAAACGGACACGGAGACGAAATGCATGTCTTATTTCGGGAGAACGGAAGCGTGATTAACGGCTTTGCACACGAGTATGAGAAGCAAGACAAATCAGCCCTAACGAAAGGTTTGCCCTCAATCTTTCATGAATTTATTTTTGGAGAACCTATAACTTCAATCGGAACGACCTTCTGCTTGTGGACAACTGAACCAAAAAACTGGCAGGTAGGAAAGCTTGAAAGTATTGAAGACAATTCAGAAGAGATGCTGAATATATTCGACGGACAGCCCCAGACTTATATTGATTGGGCAACGGATTACTATGAAATGGATAATCTGCCATTGAATATAGTATCCAAAATTTACCAGGGGCAACCATTGACAAAGAAAATGGTGCTGTCACTTGCTGGAAAGCTTGAAGATTGGGAGCAACTTAAAAAGGATTTAAGCGAAATAGATTATCCATATAGCTTCAGCGGCAACACAGAAAATAGCGATAAGAAAAGCAAATGGAAATTCTGGGGTTAGAACGCCAGCAGGCAACATGGGTTTTGCGTCATGTGGGCTGACGAACATGAGCTGAACAAAGGTTTTTCAAAATAGCAGTATATCTTTATCTAGGGTTGGACGTTCAATGAATGCCCACACGAACGCAAAGCCCCGAAACGTTGTGTGCCGGTCGACATAATCCCTGATGACAACTCTTTAAAATTGATCGTAGTAAATAAATATGCCAATTATCAGAAACACCAAGCAAAGTGAAGACAAAGACCTAAATCGTTTTTATACTGAGTTGACAAGTGACAATAATGACGTAATTACTAAGACCATCGGAAATAATATGTTGGCCTTTATTGAAATGATTAATCAAACCTTTGTGGATACACAAATCTGGGGTTTGACATCATTGTATCGTTTGGTTTTACAGACAAAAGACCAATGGGACACAGAATGGTTTGTAATAATTAGTTGTATTGGAAGTAATGAATATTATTTTGAGTATTTAATGACTGACGACAAAAGACCTTGGGAGAATGCAACCGTTAAAGGAGTTACTCAAAATTTGACGGAAGCAAAAAAATATTTACTTATTGCAATGAGAGAAAGTTGTGGTTGGGCAGACAACGTCGAATTGCAAAAAAGGCTTAAAGAAAATAATCTTTGACACCTCATAACTAACAGACACGAAGAAGAACGGCACACAACAGGGGGCTTGGCTATATGGCTGGGCGACGAATATATTCTCAACTTTTTATTCGCTAAGCAACTTCAGTTTCAGGCGACGAATAAATCCGAGCAATAGAATAAACAATGCACCTTTAGTTATAAATTTAGCTGCGGTTGCGGGCTGACAATTTTCAAATACCGCCACAACCTGTCCGCCGAGGCGGATCGCCAATGCTTTAACGTTACCTGCAAGCTCGCAGATGTAGCAGCAAAACAACGCGAGAGATACTTTATGGAATTTAAATTGCTAGTAATCCGCACAAGCGACATTGAAAGACTTTCGGAATTCTATAGTTTGCTTGGTATGACGTTCCGTTATCATATGCATGGTAATTCTCCATATCATTACTCGACGACAGTTGGTAAGACAGTTTTAGAAATTTATCCATTAGCTAAGACTCAATCAATAATTGACAATAACTTACGACTTGGGTTTAGTCTTGACAACTTCGAGGACAGCATACAAGGCTTGCGACAAAATGAAGTTGTTTTCGTGAAAGAACCGATGCAAACCGAATTTGGGTTTATGGCAATTATCCAAGATCCTGATGGGCGGAAAATTGAATTGTATAAATCGTAAAAAGGACCGGCACAAATAATTTAAGACAATAACTCGGGCCGCCTGGCTACTTGTAACAGCTTTCTAAAATACGCCTGCAGGTAAAATGGGTTTTGCGCACGCGGGCTGACGAATAAAATTCTGCAATGATAATTCTATTCGACTTCGGCTTGGGTCGACAGTAGTTCTGATCACCGATATATAGTAATCAACATTTGTAACTTTATTGGGCTGACGTAACCGGGCGACGGTAATTCTAATTCCCCGCCTGCGCAAAGCCCTCACGTTGTACGCAATTTCAACCATGCCTATTTTCGGATATCAAAATACGTTCGCTATCAGTTGTAAGCTACCCGAGTATATAAATCCCAACGAGCAAGTGTTAATCCTATGCCACTATCTGGTGGCAGGCGACTTTATAGGAAATGAGGACGAGCCTGATCTCTTGGGCACTTGCGCTGGCGATTTGAAACGGGCTTTGGTTAAATTATGCGACCTTCAAGCTGCTGGACATGAAACAATTTTCGATGGACTGAATGACTTAGAGGCACTAGCAATCGTACGAAAAGCTAATCAGTTAGAAGAAGAGTTCGAACCTAATTTTTTGTATTTGCCGCAACAACCAGAGACCTTCTGGTATGCGCATCAACTCTGGCTTGCTGAATCAACCGATAAAGCGCAAGTCATTGTTTTTAATTATGCTGGAAGACTCAAAATTATAAAGCAACCTTATTGGGACGAGCCAAAAGAGGTCAAGTCAGTTTTGTCTAAATTTGAGTTAGCTACTCAAGCATTTACAGACTGTTTACAATATCTGAAATCGTCGTATCCAGACCGCTTGACGTGGTTGCAGCTTTGACTGCTTACAACAGCAGTTTTGTAAAAGCAGGGCCGAAGAATATGACTTCAGCAAACTACCTTTATCTAACAACAGCAAGTGATTTAAGCGCCACAACATGATAGCCCTGCCTTCACAAAGCTGTTAAACGTTAGCCGCAATTGGACATGACCAAAGACACTTTCCAAAAAGAAATACAAGAAGCTCTTCCTAAACTGCTGGACATGGCGAGCGAATTGTCATTGAACAAAATCTCCGACAATTGCAAATTCATTCTGTCAGAAATCAAAGACAGCGAAGAGAGCTTACATGTGCAAAGAGTTTCGAGAAAAAAGGAGAATGATAAGAAAGCTCCTGTAACATTTTCGGAAATCATGCCGCCGCTTCTAAACTTCTACGACAATTTGCACGACATCAACTTGCATATTTACAGAGCCGACAGAAATTTGACCGTTGTTGATATTCGCTATTATCCAAAATCATCTCTTGGCCCAGACTACAGACAGAAAGTTGTCCAAAATCCACCAATGCTTCATTGCAAGATTGCACAGCCGCCGTGGGTGACAGACAAAAAGGAAAAGTTTGATATTAACTGGGAACACAAGCAATGGTTGATACGCTGGAAACTCTTTTGGATGGGACAAGAACTCAAACGCCAAAAGCGGCTAACATAGGTTTTCTGCTATGCTGGCTGACGAATATATACTGCTCGTCCCGTTCGCTCATCATCTGCAGTCTGGGCTGGACGAATAAAGCCGAGCAACAGAATATACCATCAACTGCATTAACTTTACTCAGCTTCGGTTCCGGGCGGACGAATCACGGAATATCAGCACAGCAGAAAGTCCTGACCGTTGTAGGCAATGTTTCCGACCATGACTAAGCTTCTATTTGCAATAATCGTATTCGGACTGACAGCATGTCGTCAGACAAAATCTGGGGGCGGCACAGAAACTATGGACTTTGACGCTTTTTCTATTGTCACTCCGCAATCGTGGTCAGCAGTCAAAGAAAACAGCGTAGACAGTTACGTTGGCAGCATTTCGATTGATGACAAGGATACAATAGGGTTTGATCTGGGTTGGTATTCTAACACCCTTTACGAATACGACCCCACGATTTTAGATAGCAGCATAATTTCAAACATCGACTTTTCCCTGATTGACACAAACGAAGTTATTTTCGTTAACAAAAGAACGAATGTTGACCCTGACGAGTGTAGAAAAAACAACGTCTTGTGGGACTATATAGACGGACGAAAAGCCAAAATTGTTTATCCGCGAAAATCAGGTATCGGAACAACTGGTGTTTATATAGACAGTCTTTGGGTCTCAGGTTCTGGTATTGACCGTTTCAACTTATATGGTGAAAACTTGAAACCGGAAAACGAATACAGATTATTACAAGCTCTGCGAACGCTAAAGTTTCGAAAGAAATAACACTGCCTACAACATGGGGTTTTGCGATATGGCGGGATAGAACATGGGCTGAGCTGTGGGTTCATTGGTCAACTGTTGAACACCTTACCAACCGACATTAGCACGGACTATCGCCACATCGCAAAGCCCTGGCCGTTAGCGGTAATGCTATGACGACACTGCAAACCCGACCTGACTGCAAGAAACGAACAGACAATTAGATGACCAACTATTTAGAACTTAAAGGAAAATTTGAAGCACAACTTTCAGCCGACTTGAAATTTGAGTTGTTAGAACTTCATTACGCACCTTATTCTTTTGGTTCGGGTATGACAGCTTACAGAATTAAAGGACGAGTAGTTAAAATAATCTTTGACGGCAAGGACAACATAATTGAGTTGCTGATTTCAGCCAAACATTTAAAATATCCGAGTTCAGGTTGGACTACAATTTTTTCTGGAACTCCGACCGACTTTCTTGACAACGGATTAACCGAACTTAAAACATCTTTAGCGTTATGACTTGGTTAATCATCCCTATTCTCATTTTATTGTTTTGGCTTTACCTAAAGTTTAACCGGACAACGAAACATAAAACAATTATCGGTAGACAAGTTCTTATTGAATACTTTGACCAGAATACAAACTTTGAAACAATTTTTCCGATGACAGGAACTGTTACACAAAAAATAAAAGTTGGTAGCCAAGATTTTTTTGTGGTGCAGTTTGACAACACATTCGTTTATAACAACAGCGACTTTGACAAAATTGTAATTAAGGAAAGACATGCAGGACATTACATCGGTGAAGAAGGAGAAATCCATGTTCATGTTTGCTTACCTAAAAAAGAACTTACGCAAGACAAATATGAACTGACTGACTTTGACCATGTAGTTTGGGCAACAATTAAAAAGCTGTAAACTTGAAACGAAACATCATCGGACAGACAGAAGCACATACCGCTAACATCGGTTTTGCGTCAGGCGGGGTGACGTGCTTCTATTGACAATTTTGTGCATATTTGAAGCGCGGTTCTTCGTATCAAGTGCAGTGCTAAAAAGCCCGCCCGAACGCAAAGCCGAAAAACGTTAGCTGAAATGCAATGAAAATACTAACCTTCTCAATCATTTTTGTCATTCTAACAAATTGCTGTCTCGCGCAAAAACAGCGGCTAGAAGGTGACGATCCCCGTTATTTGTGCTTAAATGATTCAGTTTCTGAGTTCGTACTCGATTCAATTAGAGGAAGAGGTGTGGACAGCATCATTACAGTTTTATACGACTATGACAATGGTCGAATGCAAAAAACTAAAAGGATTGTGATGTGGCAGGCAAAGGGCGTAGGGTACGCCAGTATTATCTTCGGTTGTGACCTCGTCCTTAAAGATTCCGTTTTCAAGTTGGATTTGACGACGGTCTGGGAGTCGATCAACAATATGAATGTTGGTCAATTGACAACGCAAATCAAGCCTTACTCATATTCATCTCATGGTATGGGGTATCATGTCACTGTTCGTTTTAGACCATTAGAATTCTATTTTTACGTCCGAGATGATCAACGTAAAGAAGCAGGAAAACTAAGGTCAGTAGAGATAGATCCAAGAATCAGAATTGTAAACTGGATCGAGAGGGCACTCAACTAGCACTTCAGCTAACAGAGGTTTGGCAAAAGCCGGGGCGTGCTGGCTTCGCCTCGTGAAGTGAAGCGAGCATATTTATAACGGGGCTCAGCCGGAAGTTTCCAATAGATTGCCGACCTTCGCCAAGCCCCCGCCGTTGGCTGTAAGCGTTGTCACACCTTAATAATTGGAGCAAAAAATCGAGACGTAAATGACCAAGTTAAGAATTTTAAGTGTTGAAGTAAACGGTAATACAATTCCAATATCAGCTCCGGAGTTAAATACTTCAGGTGCCAATTTTTACACAATAATTATCGGCAATAATGCATCTGGGAAAAGCAGACTTTTGGTTAGTATGTTAAATAGACTTCGACAGGCTAAAAATTTGAGATTGAAATCGAAATCTGAAAATGTTAAATTGAAATTGTTTTATCAGGGTATTGAAGAAATCATTGACGACAACAATCACATTTCCTCTATATCGATGGACGAAATTAATTTAATGTCAATATCGAACAGTTTATTTGATAAATTTCCACACAAAGCAAAGTCCGATAGAAATTATTCTTATATAGGCTCAAGAATGTCGGGTATAAGTACTCACAAAAGAGCGATTGTAAATGACTTAATGGACATCTTAAGCATTAATTTGAGAGATACCAATTTTGTGAAGAAAGCTAAGCAACTATTTTCATTTCTCAGATTGGAACCGATTATAAAGATTTCATTGCGATTCTCGTTTATAGCTAGCAGAATTCGTTTTGATGGATTGTTGGAGAATGTTGGTTCGGTGCAAAAACTTAAAGAATATCTAACAGATATTTCCAGACAAGGGTTCTATAGGCAACAGTCAAGCGTTCTAGAAAGATATACTGGCGATACAGTTTTTTTAAAAGGATTTCAGAAGTATCTAAAAGATAATTTGAAGGAATTTAGAGATAACTCAAAAAGAGAAGCACAATATTTTGAAATAGATCTCAATGACTCTAAAAAAAACGAAACGTTTATTGATGAATACATTTACTTCTCGTTATTAAGAAGACTAAATATTCTTACTTACGATTTTATAAAGCTCAAAAAAGGCAATCTGGAATATGACATTCAAGATTCCAGCACAGGAGAAATTGGATTGTTAATTACTTTTTTACGAGCCATACCAGAAATGAAGTCTAATTCCATAATATTTATAGACGAACCTGAAATCAGTTTGCATCCAAGTTGGCAAATGAAATATATCGACCTTTTAAGAAGTTTTATAAGCGGTTATTCTAATTGTCACGTTGTAATTGCTACGCATTCCCATCTTTTACTTTCCGACTTAAAGGAAGAATGGAGTTCATCCCAAAGAATATATTTGATCTTTTTGTTATTCAGACTAATAATCCCAGATACTGCTTTGCAGTGGAGGTAAAGAGTAAGAGATTGTTTACAAAAAAGGTAAACCACCAATTATCTTCACTTGTTAAGTATCGAAATTCCGGAATGATTGCTATGCCTGCTTTACTCATGCGAATTGATGAAGTTAATGAAACTGGTGAAGTAGACTTTCTTGTTGTCCCCTCACTAACGACGAAATTATTAATAAGAAGAAAATTCGAATTTAAGCCGGCAACTAAAAATGCCATTGACCAATTTATTAATAGGATAAACTTGTGGTGGGACAACCAATAACAAACTGCATACAACATGGGGTTTTCTGCTATGCTGGCCGAAGAATATATACTCATCGTCCAGTTCGCTGATCATCTGCAGTCCGGCTGGACGAATAAAGGCGAGCAACAGAATATACCATCAACTACATAACTTTACTCAGCAGCGGTCCTGGCTGATGAATCACAGAATATCAGCACAGCAGAAGCCCTGGCCGTTGCCTGCAAGTGTATTGGACACACCCTACTAAATGCCAGACTTAAAGACATAACGACTAAATGAGCAAAATAATAGACATCGGGGTTGAGAAAGACCATATAGAATCCTTAACAAAGGCAAACGGAATAAATGCCCTTGCAGAACTTCTATGGAATTCACTTGATGCTGACGCAAGTGAAGTGAAAATCGAGTATTTACCAACCAAATTGGGCAACTATGAATACATCAAAGTAATTGACAATGGGCATGGTTTGACTTATGAGAAAGCCCAAGATGTTTTTTCAAGACTTGGTGGCTCTGAAAAAAAACTCAAATCACAAAGCCCAAATGGTAGACAATATCATGGAAAGGAAGGAAAAGGAAGATACAAAGGATTAGCATTAGGCGATTTGGTTAAATTTACAAGTGTTTATCAAACTAATGGCGCTGCCTCACAATTCACAATTACAATTGACAGAAATCAATTATCAAAAACAGAGATTAGCGATTTAAAACAATTAAAAAAAGGTGAATTTTCAACAGGGTTTACTGTTGAAATTGCAAATATCAATCTGAAGAATGCCGACTTTGCACTTAAAGCCGAAAACAGAAAAGAATTAGAGGAAAAGTTTGCATCTTATTGGATAAGCTACCCAAAATTTAAAATCTTCTTCAATAATTCTGAATTAGAGTTCGCCTCTCTTATTAAAAATTCAGCCCAAACCGAGATACGACCAGAAGTCGGAGAATTTACCTACAAGTTTGTTATCAAAGTCTTAGAATGGAATTTTGACAATAAGAAGAAAACATATCTCTGCAATGCTCAAGGAATCCCCTTTTTGGAAACTAATTTAGGAATACGTTCTAGCATTCCTATTTCTGTATTTATTCAATCTGTTTATATTGAAAAACTTCAAAGGGATAATACAATTGATTTTTATGAATCAGATGAAGTAATTATTGGCATTCTAAAAGCTGCAAAAGATTTTTCTCGGGAATATGTTCGGAAAAGACTTCATGAGTATTCGAAAGAGTTTATAAAGGATTTAAAGCAAAAAGGAATTTACCCTTATAAAGAACCCGCTGAAAATCTAATTGAAGAATCGAAAAGACAGGTTTTCGATATTGTAGCATTACAAATTAATGAGTATCTGCCTTCGTTCAATGACCAAGATGATAAGAACAAAAAGCTCACCTTGAAATTAATAAGTGAAGCCTTAGAAAATGATTCAAATAATTTAAGGAAAATACTTAATGAAATAATAGAACTGCCAGAGGAGAAACGTGAGGATTTAGCGGAGCTGTTAGAAGATACCTCACTTTCTAGCATTATTGATGCTATGACGGAAGTTAAAAATCGTCTTAATTTCCTAAACGGTTTGGAGCAAATTATTTATGACAAAGATTTAAATAAAAATATTCTCGAAAGAAAGCACTTGCATAAAATAATAATCAATGAAACGTGGATATTTGGTGATGAATACACTTATGGCGTAGATGACCTTACATTAAAAAATGTACTGAAAGCGTATTTAAAAGAATGTTTAAAGCGTACCGATTTTGAAGAAGTAGTAAACTCTGAAAACAACGAAGAACTTGGAACAATACCCGATGTTTGCCTTTGGCAACAATACAGTTTAGGAACGGCGGGAAAGGAAAATCTAATCATTGAATTAAAACGACCAAGCCTAAATGCAGGGCTTGTTGAAATGGGGCAGATAATGTCTTATGCTTCAAAAGTATCCACTGACAAACGTTTTCCGAAAGACAAAACAAGATGGAAATTTGTTCTCGTAACCAAAGACGTTGAAAAAGAATTGGAACCACAGTTAAAACAAAAGAATAGAAAATTTGGACACGTATCAGAAGGAGACAATTTTGACGTTTTTATACTTTCATGGGGCGACATTATTAGTGAAGCAAAACAAAGGCATGAGTTCATAAAAGAGAAACTAAACCTTAACTTGAAAAACAATGAAGAAGGTTTGAACTATCTAAAAACAAAATATAAGCAGTATTTGCCAACATAAAACTAATGACAGAACACCAGCAGATAACATGGGGTTTTGTGCAAGTGGGGCTGACAGTTATAACATCAGCTATTTGCAAACACCAGCTTAAGTTCCAGCTTGACGAATATCTATCGGTATTAGCTCTTAACTTCAACAAAAAAATAAATCCGGGCAGCGGTTCCAAGCAGACGGAATTCTATTTTCCAACCTGCACAAAGCCCTGTTCGTTGAGCGCAACTATAAGTAACTACCAAAATTCATATGGAACGAATGCAAATTTCAAAATCTGCAATTTTCAAAGAAATGCTTGCCAGTCAGAAAAGACGAGATGATCTAATGAAGTGGAAATTGATTGTGATCTCTGCGCTAGGCGCAGCGGGGTTAGGACTCGTTGAAAATAAATGTTTTGACAACTTGCAGTTAATATTAACTGTGATCCCTGTAGCCTGTGTCTATATTGATATGCTTTGCAGATACCTTTCATTACGTACGAAACGAATAAATTCCTTCATCTCAACCTTAGACGAGCCAAACGATATCGATGTAAAATATGCTAAGTTCTATTTAAACCTGAGACCCAAGGCAGGTGGCACACTTGAATCGTATGCTTTATTTTTGTCGACAATTTTTTATATCCCTGGTGATATGCAGGTTGGGGTTTTTGACAAAAGAGAATCCTTCGGTTCGTTATTCATTCATCATTACGGGACTAATGTGCATTAGTCTAAGTTTTCTTATCGAAAAGATATATCGCAGTCAAGTGCATATTATCGAGATGCGATCCAGCAAAGATTAACATCAAAACTATTACGTACAACATGGGTTTTGTAGCAAGCGGAGTTGACGAATAAATTTCAACTGTTATTAATTTCTATTGGACTGGAGTTTGGGCGGCAGTAATTCTAATCAACATTAATCTAAATATCAACATTTGTACTAAAGAAGAAGGTGGCCGTCAAACTATCGTTCCGTACCAGCGGTATCGATCTGATTTCTGGTATCCCGATTCAGACCATCAGCCAGATCATATTTTTATGATCTGGCCGGAGTTTGAAGATCAACACGGCAACATTATTCTTGAAAATACCAAATCGGTTTTGAATAGTGGAATAGCCAGAATGTGGGTGATTGATCCTGAAAAACGGGGTTATCATGAAAATAAGATTCGCGTCGGTCTAAAGGGCTATTTTATGGAAGGAACCAAAAGAGTGGCAGAATGTGAGGTGATTGAAATCACCGGGCTCAAGAGTAATCCGACGAGCAGCGAGTGCAATTTTTCAATCAACAGTCGCTAACATCGCATTGGCAATAGGCCGGCAGACGGAGTTAAAATCGGCTTTTTGTTCGGTGATCGACTATAGTGATCATCTTTTGAATAAGAAAGCTGTGATAGAACTTAGGCTGAGGTGTCGATCAATGGCAACTTTTGTGACTTACCATCCGACAGTAGCATGAACCATCGCCACAACCTGTCCGCTGGAGGTGGAACGGAAATCCCATTCCAGGCATGATCAACATTTGCAATCATTATGAAGCCAGGCCCACTACAGCCACACCGTTTTGTTTTTCTTGTGCTCTCGCTCCTCGGTTTGTTATCAATCAGAGGATTTAACAATTGACTCATGGAAAAAGATCCACGTAAGGAAATGAATACCTATCTTTCTGAATTAGTTATACCTGTTCTTCGTGAGAAAGGATTCAAGGGTTCGTTTCCGCATTTTAGAAGAATCGCAACGGACAGAATCAATTTGTTGACCTTTCAGTTTGACAGGTACGGCGGTGGCTTTGTTATTGAAATCGCCAATTGTCAACCAACGGGTTTTACAACTTCCTGGGGATCAAAAATTCAACCCGGTAAACTGACTGCTCATGACGTTACAAACAGGAAAAGAATTCAGGCCAATATGGATTCGCCAAACAGCTCAAGAGACGATTGGTTCCGGTACGATAAAAAATACATGTTTGGCTTCGGTAACATCTATAAAAAGATATGTAAAGATGTTTTGGCAAAATTGGCCATTGCAGAAGACTATTGGAAAAATGGCGAGATAAACAATTGACAGAAATTACATGCCGTGTATTTGTATGGATCTGATGTTAATAGTTCTCGATCTTTCGCCACGATCACCTTCAACCCCTTATGAGCAGACCTTTTTTGGTAGTCCTTTCCTCCATTTCTGCAATGACTGCGATCATTTCATCGTGCAGGTTTTTGCCCAATCTTCGCTGCGACCTTAGAATGAATTCAACATACATCGAAAGCACTTGCGGGCTTCATAATGGCGTCAGGTTTGAAGAATTGCAGGTTGATTCTTTTTATGACGACAACAGTCCCAGGGTTTACAGAGTGGTCTTTGCTGTCTGGGGCAGCCTGAAGGACAGCATCTATAGAACTCAGATTGATCGTATTTATTTCAACCGCCCGACCGATATGTACCTCTGGCATAGCGACACATCTTCTTACGCAGTCTACCGCAGGGTTGGACTTGATAGAGAGCGTATCGATAGGAAAGCAGAGCTCGTCGTTGATACGCCAGCCTTAGTTAATCTTATTACCGATTCTGACAGTCTTCTAAACCTGGAAGCTGAAACGAATGGACAGGTTCGCGCGTATCAGGCTGCCTTGTCAAAGACCTGTCCCTTAACGTTCAAGCCAGACACCTGGTATTACGTAGATTTTTATGACCAACGCTACAGATCGTATCTATACGTTGACAGACAGATGAATTTCCGATTGGACAAAATCAGTTTACCGGCAAATTTCTGATTATAGCGCAGGAGATCGACAGGCTGATTTCTGTGCGATAAACTGAGCTTAAGAACGCGATAAATTTTGTACTTTGGTTTAAGCATAGCGGACGTTTCCCGCTCGGGCAGTATATCCGTGAACTGTACCGCTCCAGGTTTATTATTTGCGCCGCTACATTCATCGCCATGAACCTAAACCTTCAGCATGACGCGACAAAACTTCAACACTTCAAAGATTGCAAGGTTGTCAGAGGCATTTCCTCAGGCAGTTGTTACTGAGGACTTCATCTTTTTGTCTGGCATGCCCGGGATCGATCCACAGACTGGCAAGGCAGTTTCGGACAGTTTCGAAGAGCAGGCCCGGCAGTGTTTTCTAAACATTAAAACCGTTCTGGAAGAAGCGGGGAGCGACATGACGAAAATTGTAAAGACAACAATTTTCATGGTTGCGGGCAATGACTTTGGTACGATAAATAAGATTTACACTGAGTTTTTTCCGGACAACGCGCCTGCCAGAAGCGTTCCGCAGGTCCATCTTTTCCCTGGTGGCCTGTTGATTTCCGTGGAATGTATTGCCCTTTTATAACGAGCAACATTTCCTCAACGATGTGCCGAGGCGATATGAGGGGACAACGCATCGACTGAAAAGCGATTCTGTCGGGATTTTGCCTCAATTTGCCGACAGACTGCAACATGGTCTACTGCCAGAATTTGTCTGCCGGAGACAAATCGTGCGTGCTTGCACACTGTTCTACCGGCCCACTTTATTATGTATGCAATATTAGTTTGGAGAAATGACTTTTAGACAAGCCACGATTGACGACATACAACAAATCCAGGTTGTTAGAAATTCAGTAAAAGAAAATACTTTGTCTGACCCAAACCTGGTAACAGATGAAGATTGCCGGGAATTTATCACTGAGAGGGGGAGAGGTTGGGTTTGTGAGGTAGACAATAGAGTGGTGGGTTTTGCAATTGTAGACCTGAAGAACAACAACATCTGGGCATTGTTTGTAGACCCGGTATTTGAAAAGCAAGGTATCGGACAACAACTACACAAAGAAATGCTGGACTGGTACTTTGCCCGGACAAAAAATACGATCTGGTTGGGGACTGCATTTGATACGCGAGCAGAGCGGTTTTACCGAAAAGCCGGTTGGGTAGAAGCGGGCTTTCATGGTACAAAGGAAATTAAATTCGAGATGACCTATGAAAGGTGGAAGCAAGTTAGCTAGGTCAAAAACATAGACGTTTCCCCGGACACGAAATTTATTTGTTCAGCCAGGCTGGCAGCATAATCAGCAAGTGAACCATCCAGACTAACTTAAAATTGATCAATTGCGAAAACCTTCTTTCTTCCTGTACATGGCATTCGTTGGCTTGTTTGCCGTATTGGTTGGATTTGCCAAAACGTTTATTCTGCCCATTTCAAACGGCACATTCAAAGCCCCACCCATTGTTCATGTTCACGGTGCCTTCTCTTTTGGATGGATTTTCCTGTTTCTGATCCAGGCATTACTTATACACTTTCGAAAGTACCATATCCATCAGACACTTGGGATTTCAGGTGTGGTCATTGCCGCCGGTGTATTGATCACCATGATTCCGACAGCGATCTACGTTGTGGAGAGGGATTTAAGCCTGGGAGTGGGTGATACCGCTTACTCAACTTTACTTGGGGTGGTGACTGCCGGGATTATGTTTTTTACGCTGGTCCTGGCGGGCGTTTTGAACAGAAACCGGCCCCAGTATCACAAGAGGTTAATGCTGTTGTCAACCATCGTGGTTTTATGGCCGGCCTGGTTCAGGTTTCGACATTATTTTCCGTCTGTGCCCCGACCCGATATCTGGTTCGCTTATGCTCTCGCTGACAGTTTAATTATAATAGCCTGGATTTGGGACAGGCTTAAGAACGGCAGGATTCACCCGGTGCTAAAATATGTCGGCCTGTTTATCATCCTGGAGCAGGCTATTGAAATCTATCTTTTTGACTCGCCAGGCTGGCAAAATGCCGCGAAATGGTTGTATGGTTTACTTACCTGATAGATCAGCCTCCATTGGCATCGCCGGGAAATCCAGGCGAGTGGCGAAGATGTCGGAGCGATTCAGCAGCCTCGGGCCAGGCCGAGTGCCCGTTGATGCGTAGTTTGAGGAATCAATTGCTAAAATTGTATCGGCACTTGCGTCGCCACAAGAAGTGTTTTATATTTAGCCCGGCAGCCGCCCAATCCAGGGCACTTGCTTAATCCGTCCGCATAAACTCATACCACAACAATGACACATCGGGCACTACTTATCCCTGTATTGATTTCCTTTACGCTGGTAAACAATACACGCAACGCGGATACAGACAGAAATATCTTCTCCCGATCAAAAACAATTATACAGTCACCTGGAAGTGCTGAACATCTTCAATTAACAGACACGTCCAGGATAAGCGCACTAAAAAAAGACTTTCGGGTTAAAGAATCCCAGCAGAACAGCAATCTTGTCGAATGGTATTATCATAACACTGTTCCGACAACTGTTTATAAAAACTGGGTTAGTTGCTATTTTAAAACAACCAATAAAAAATCAACGTCAGGACTGAGAATAAGAATTCAGTGCTTTGGTGAAACCTGTGTCACATTTAAAAAGGTAAATTTCACGATCGACGGGAAATCCTACGAATACAAGCCGTCAAGGGAAAGTATCAAACGATGCGAGGACGATGTTTGCTATGAAGACTCAAAGGAAAATTGGGAGTATTCTGACGAATCATGCCTCTTAGACAGTGATTTCAAATTGCTGAGTGCACTGGCCAGTGCGAAGACAGCTCAGATTCAATTTGTAGGCTCCGGCTCGTCCAAATTTTTACCTGTAACACAAGAGGAGATTGTGGCTGTAAAAAACACCATAGACTTGTATCGGGCATTTGATGGGGAATTCAAATAGTCTAAACAGCGCATTGAGCTGGGCTATGTTGATCAACAGTTTGTCCTGAACCCTGAATGTTCTGGAACTAGCTTCCGTACTGGCATTGACCGGTCCTGCATCTAAACGCGCGCATTCTTTCTCATACAGTTACCAGCAATGCGGTCGCCAATATTCATTTTATTTACGCTCCTGGCTATTCAATGCGGTGGGTAAGTTGCCGGGTTAGTGAGCGCCGCGTAACTGAAAGACTGGAAAGTCAACGAATACACAATTGTTTATTCAAAAAAACTCGGTCCTGCCGGCCGGCCTTATTTTGATTACGATATTTACAAGGATGACAAGTATCTGTCGTATCCAGCCTTCATCAGGGAAACTGACAGGTGTGAATTACTTTTCAGAGAAGTGCGCTTCCCCATCGAAATCCCTTTCCAGGTTGACAAGGCCATAAGCTCGCCAGAACAGGCGGTTTAGAATATGATTGACCAAGCCCCATCGTTGTAAATGACAGACAATAAGTTACAGAGAAGTAACCAACTGGATCGTGAGGTTTTTCAGGCTATGTTGCTAGCTACTATAAAAGTTCGATTTCTATGACAGAACAAGATATTATTGAATTCAATCTGACTTAGGGGGCTTGTAAAGAGATGAAAGGGCTGATACTCCTCGGCGGGTACAAGCCTAAATCGGAGGTGACGCGCGTAAAGCAGGAGATACTAATTTTGATCTCAGCAACCTGCTATCCTTGAACAGGTTTTAAGTATATAGAAATGTTCAGACACCAGGGCAAGACACGCACCTTAAGCCATAACCTGAAAATCGCTTCCTTGCTGTCCTTTGTTGCCGGCATGGTAAATGTAGTTGGTTTTCTTTCCGTTCAGCGGCTCACGACAAACGTAACAGGTCATTTTGCGTTTTTTGTTGATGAAGTCTTTGAACTTAATTTTTGGCAGGGATTTGTTTACTTTCTCTACATATTTTTCTTCTTCCTGGGCTCTTTCGTTTCCAGTTTACTTGTAGAAATCGTCTCGCGAAAAGAGGAGGACTATATTTATGTAGTGCCGGCTTCGATTGAATGCCTGATTTTATTTGTGATGGGGGTCTTTGGCCAACAACTCATACTTGTTAGCCCAAACACAATCGCATTCAGTTTGCTGTTTGCAATGGGTTTACAGAACTCATTGGTGACAACAATTTCAAGTGCAATTGTCAGGACAACACATTTGACTGGCCTGTTTACCGATTTAGGTATTGAATTGTCGCAGTTATTCTTTTACAAGAAAAAAGAACAAAAAGTCAAGCTATATTCATCAATCAAATTACGTTTGGCAATAATCAGTTTCTTCTTTATTGGAGGAATTGTGGGTGGAATACTGTACTCCGTGATTGGTATTCAGGCCTTGATAGTTGCAGCCTCGGCATTGGTTTTGGGTCTGATTTATGATAGCGTGAAATTGAAGTATATTCGTTTAAAGCGAAAACTGAAACGTGGGTGACCAAACTTATAGATAAACTGGCTTTCTCAAAGCCGCACTAGCAGTCGGATAGAAGAGGGTCGAGCGGTGTGAGTGATGTTTTTTAGTGAGTGAAAAAGTTGCATTCCCGCCGGCGATTGCCAGACTACGGTTAAATCTATAGCTGCTAATGATAGACAGGCTATTTTCGGGTGTTTTGCTAAATTTGTGATGTGACAGTACTCAAACAATATATAGACGATATAAATCACCTTTGCGCAAAGCATAACGTGAAGCAGCTTTATGCGTTCGGTTCGATACTTACCGAAAGGTTCAATACTAACAGCGACATTGATCTCATTGTTGACTTTAACCCACTTGAGATTGAAGATTATGCTGATAACTACTATGATTTAAAATTTTCTCTGGAAGATCTGCTCGAAAAGCCGGTTGATTTATTGGAAGAAAAAGCCATAAAAAATCCATACTTTCCGGAAGCTATTCGCAAACAAAGGCAACTTATTTATGGACATTGAGATTAAGACCTGGCTTTATGATATTTTGAGCGCAGTTCATGAGATTGACAGTTTTTGTGTTGATACACCAAAGGATTTCAATTTTTATCAAAATGATGTTCGGACAAGGCGCGCTGTAGAGAGAAATCCCGAGATTATTTAAGAGGCAATGAAAAGAATATTAAATAAAGATGCTTCAATTGTTTTCTCAAATTCAAGAAAGATTGTGGATACCAGGAATCGGATTATCCATGGTTATGACACAGTTTCAGATGATATAATCTGGAGTATTGTCATCAAGCACCTTCCTACGTTAGAAACAGAAATTCGAAAATTCGTCAACGACTAACCTGGACCACATAATAGGGTATCCCCGTGCAGAATCGTTGACCATTCGCTGCTTGCTTAATTTTGCCTCGGCCGGAATTTGATAAGGCAGGTAGCTCTTCACAACTTTGTTCCTGCTTATCTTGATGCCCCAGGGCAGACTTTCAAACCGATACCAGTTGGATACATTCAAAGACCATATCCGCAAATTCGTCCTGATATCTGACGAGCAATTTGAGGAGATTCAGCCCTTTTTCGAGCTAAAAGAAGTGGCGAAAAAGGAAAATCTGCTTGAAGAGGGACAGGTTTGCCGGCATCATTATTTCGTCCTGCAGGGACTGTTGCGAAAATTCTTTATCAACGAGAAAGGTATTGAACAGACCACGGAGTTCGCGATAGAAACATGGTGGATCACCGACAACATGGCTTACGAACATAAGGCTCCGTCGCAATTTTATGTTCAGGCCACGGAAAAATCCACTATACTGTATATTACGCGGGACAAACAGGAGGAGCTATTAGCCGCCTTTCCAATAATGGAGCGGTATTTCCGATTCGTATACCAGCGTGCATTCGCAGCCGCCCAGATCCGCTTCAAATATCTTTCCTCGCTCTCCAAAGAAGAATTTTACTTCCAGGCGATCAAAAACCATCCTGAATTCGTGCAACGTGTGCCCCAATACCTGCTGGCTTCCTACCTGGGCTTTACACCGGAGTACCTGAGCGAACTTCGCAAGAAGCGCATTTCTTAAACCAGTTTAAGATTTTGCCATTTTCCTGTGATCATTTTTGCATTCAACAAATTCAAAGTAAAATGGAAATGCAAAAAAGATTCAACATCAAAGCAGTAGCTCCGAACGCCGTTAAGGCCATGATTGGCCTGGAAACGTACCTCGCTCAGACCTCACTTTCCAAAACGGTCAGGGAACTTATTAAGATCCGTGCCTCACAAATCAATGGTTGCGCGTTTTGTATCAATATGCATACGCAGGATGCTATCAAGGGTGGTGAAACCCAACAACGTGTGTTTCTGTTGAGCGCATGGAGGGAAGCCGGGAGCGTTTTTTCAGAAGAAGAAAAGGTAGTTTTGGCCATGACAGAAGAAATTACCCTGATCCATCGCAGTGGTTTGACAGATGAGACGTACGCAAATGCGCTGAAATTTTTCAGCGAGGCCCAGATAGCGGATATTATCATGGCAGTGGTGACTATCAACCTGTGGAACAGAATTGTCCTTGGTACCGATCTGTTGATTGGGCAAAGCCTTGCCTGAATTGAGCTGACCCGGGAAGGCGAGAGCAGGGTGACTGCCCTGGTCTCGCCGTTTCGAGAATGGGTCGCTGGTGGAAGTTAAAACGACAATCCCGATGACTAATAGTACAAAACTTACTATTATAAAATCAATCCATACCGCGATCTGGATTTTCTTCAATATTGTTATCTTTTACATTTTATTTGCGGCCATTTCAGGAAGGATCGATCGCTGGCTTTGGCTTGGCTATGCTCTCGTGGCAGTTGAAGGCCTGGTATTAGCAATCTTCCGATTTATTTGCCCGTTAACCATCATTGCCAGAAAGTATTCCGATTCCCCAAAAGACAATTTTGACATTTACCTTCCCAACTGGCTGGCCAGGAACACAAAATTGATTTATACTTCTATTGTGGTTATCGCCATACTGATAACGATTTATCAGGTGCTCCGTTGAAATCGCTCATGTTCGCAACTGGTTCCCGCCATCTGGAAGCCTCCGCCGGCATTTGGACGCAAACCGCCCCTTTTTGGACGGCTTGACACCTATTGCCATTTGTGACTATGCCGTAGGTTTGGATTACAAACAGCATGCATGGGCAACATTTCAATTACAAAAGCTACTGCGGAGGATTGCAGTTCGATTGCCAGTATCGGGAAAATGTCAGTGGCTGAGTCTCACAAAGGCAGTAGTTCGACAGCTATCATGAATGAATTTCTCAATACGTACTATAACGAGGAGGCGATCAGGAAAGAACTCAACGGTATAGATAATATTTACTACCTCATCAAATACGATGATATACCGGCCGGATTTTCTAAAATAGTTTTAAACGCCGGGCATCCGGACATTCCTGCTGAAAACATAGCCAAGCTGGATCGGATATATTTGCTTAAGCAATTTTATGGGTTGAAACTGGGCCTTGAGTTGCTGAATTTTAATATCCGGCTTGCTAAAAATGAAAATCAGGCTGGCATGTGGCTGTATGCATGGGTCGGCAATGTGAGGGCGGTGGACTTTTATCTCAAGGCAGGCTTCAAAATCATAGGAAGTCACAATTATTATGTCACCGAAACACATTTTGACGTGAGTCATCATATGCTCCTGGATTTTGCGGATCAGGATAGACAGCAGGGTATTGGTTTTCATGGATGATCAGTTTTTGGTAACTTAACTGGCAAGACGTTAAGATTGGTGCAAATGATGATTTACTCAAACAACTTAATTGATGGATACGGACGAGTTATTTATAGAAGCCTGTCAGGCGGTCATTCTTGCACGCTGCGCCTGACAAGATCTTGTTCAACATCGCCGAAGTTGAGAAGATCCCGGAAAGCGCGCGACATAATGAATTCCGGTAACTGCCATGGTGTTCACCTTGTTTTCAATCGAAGTGTTTTTTAACCCAGAGCGATGAAATAAAAATGTAGCGTAGGCCGTACACATAAAAAAATCATAACACCCATTGGCAACCACACGGAAGACTATCAAACGAAAAGGGACTAAGCGAAATAGGCTCAACAAGAAAGCCGCCAAACCAGAGTCTGCTGGTATCAGCCCGGCGCCATTTATAATTATAGCCACTGTTCTCGGGCTTGCCTTGACGCTATATATTGGCTACCGAGCCTCAATAAGTGAAAGGAAATTGTTTTCAGTTGGCTTAATTGCGCTGTTCGCCGGACTCCTTTTTGAAAGTTTTAGAGTTGCCGGAAGTTGGAAGAAAGTTGCTGCAATTTTTGCCGGAAGCTATCTGGTTAGTTTGGTGAGTTTCTTGCCGGGAAAGCGTGAAAAAGTATATAATTTCGAAAACCACATCGAGGTATGGCCGTATTTTTTCATTTTTATCTTTGCTATATCTTTTGCGCTTGTTTATGAAGACAGGGTGACTGCAAAGCTGACAGAAGGTATTACCTTGTTGCTTTCAATTTCCCTTATTTACTGGACTATTGACTACGGGTTCATAAACTATCACAACTGGTTTTCAATTTCGCTAGTGATAATTGGTTTTTTACTTTCCACTTTTTCAATAGTAAATGCATTAAGCCAAATACACCTTTCTAAAATAAATAGATTTATACTAAGTGTTTGGAGTACTGTCATAATGTTTGCATTTGCTATTGACAATATTATCCGCGTTTTTAGCAATCCCGACATAGAAAGTTCTTATTTATCAGATGGCCTTTATATTGGAATTCAATATTTTCTGTTGGGTGTGTCTGCGGTCTACATAATGCAGAATTATATGCTGCTAGCCGCTTTTTTGCCAAGCAGAAATGGGAACTACGAGAAAAAAGTGAAGGAAAACAAGGAAGCTCATATTGACCGGTATTCTGACGAGCAGGTAAGGGTTGGTCAATCTCTTTTTTGTATCTTATTTTCCGGGGCGGTCTATTGGCTGAATTTTCAATACCATGTTCTGCCGCGACATACAATGATATGGCTCGTATTCCTTGCATTTCCTTATGTATTGTCTTTAACCTCGTTAGTAATCCGGCCACGAACCTAACAGGATATTTAACTTGCAGCATGGATCGCGCAAGTCCTCAGGTGAATTGTCAGAGTGTGTCGGAATGATAATGAATGATCAGCCTGATCTGGTAAAGGTGGACCAGTGTTTACATACGGCAAACAACAGGTGCTGCACCAATACTTCTCTGAAATTATCCCCCTGGCCTCTGCTTTATGTCATGTAACTTTTGAGTAACTTAACAAGCAACATTGAAATAACTGTCGCGACATCAGCAGCACCGGTCGATATCAGAACTGTGACAGTTAACACCTTAAGCAATACATCGTTATGAACCGTAATCTTACGACCTGCATCAAATCCTTCATCCTGGCCAGCGCCTTACTGATCGTATCTGCATTCGCAATCGCCCAGGATGGCACAATCTATCCGCTCGAAACGCCCGCCGAGCCCAGGGCGATACCACTCGGCACGGGTGGTGTCAATAATCAGCCCGCCTCCGAGACATGGTTTCGCCAGTGGGGCGATCCCATGGCGAGGAATATCACCAAAGCAACACTGACCCCTTTTCTCCCAAAGCCAGGCACGGCAAACGGTGCAGCAGTGATCGTGGCGCCCGGCGGCGGCTTTCACTGGCTCTCGATGGGAAATGAAGGATGGGAGGTGGCTCAGGCCCTGGCAGACAAAGGCATTGCCGCCTTCGTATTAAAGTACCGGCTTCACCCAACTGCGGTATCACTCGATAGCTTTAAGACGTGGATGAATCGCCCTTTTCCAAGGCCTGCGCCCACTGACTCGACGAAATCAAACGTGACCCGCCAGCCCGGGCTCGATCTGTCAAATCAGTTGGCGGATGCTGAAGCGGCGTATGCCCTCATTATAAAAAATGCCAAAGAATGGGGTGTCGATATCAACAGGATCGGCATGATAGGATTTTCCGCCGGTGCCGGCCTAACCATGCACTCTACACTTAATTCAAAGACCATGAAACTTGCTTTTATTGGTCCAATCTATGGCGGTATGGGGCCGGTCAATGTACCAAAGAATGCTCCACCGATGTTCAGCGTTATTGCAACCGACGATTTCCTGTTCGGCGGTCAGTTCGGTGTCATTGAATCCTGGTACAAAGCGGGCATCCCCGTTGAGTTTCACCTTTACCAGAATGGCGGGCATGGTTTCGGGCTTGGAAACCCCGGCAGAACAAGCAATCGCTGGTTTGATGCATTTATGCACTGGGTGGAGATCAACGGCTTTCTCAAGGCAAATCCGATGTAAGTCTTTTTTAAGTAAGCATAGAAATGACGAATCCATTCGATGAATACAAAAATGCGCTGCAGGCGCATAATGAATATATAACTGAACTAAAGCGGGAAGTCGCTGAGATTATTGCAGCCAGGCAACTAACGCCCAGTTTGAATGATACGAAATGGCTGGAATTGCAAAACGCTATCAGGGATCTCCCGTTTCCTCCACCGTATATCGTGAAGTGCGTCACGGATACAGAAGAGAGTTCCACTGGCCGGCTTGATGACCCGCCTGACTACCTGGGCGACTGGTCTAGCTACTATGAGGAAGGCCTTCCGCCCTTTTTCAATATCGAATGGATAAAGGTTTGTCCGCGTTATGGAAAAAACCGGGGCAGGCTGGTAGAGAAAGAAATTATCGACGAAACGACGGAGTTTGTTGCCATCCTAAAGCAATATTTTATTCCCTTCGAAGTGCATGAACACATGTTCACCATCTATGGGTATAAATGATTAAGGAGAGCGGTCCGGACAAGCTCATGCCGCTGCCCGAAATCCTGATCGTTATTGGCATTTTTGCATTTACTTAATTCACACCTTTACCATCAGCAAGTATGACAGAATTTTGGGAAGAAGCATTCAGGGAAAAGCAGGAGATGTGGGGCTTTGAACCTGCAAAATCTGCTGTTTTAGCCAGGGATTTCTTTGTGGCTCATGGGGTGCAAAATGTTCTCATCCCGGGCATTGGTTATGGACGAAACGCACGGATTATTGTCGACAGTGGAATAAATGTAACCGGGATTGAAATTTCAAAAACCGCGATAGAGCTTGCAAAAGTGCATTTTGGCAATGACATGAACATCTTTCACGGTTCAGTAACCGAAATGCCTTTTGATGACGGGTTATACGACGGAATCTTTTGTTACGGGCTGATCTACCTGTTGGATGAAGAAGAACGGCAAAAGTTGATCCGGGATTGTTTTAATCAACTGGCTGCAAATGGCGTAATGGTCTTTACTGCTATTACAAAGGACGCAACAACCTATGGCCAGGGGAAGCATATCGGCAAGGGCAGGTATGAAATGTTTGGCGGGGTTAAAATTTTCTTTTATGATAAAAAGACCGTTGAAGAAGAGTTTCGCGATGCGGGCCTGTTTGAAGTGACAGAGGTAGCGGAGAATTATCCATTTTACCTCATCAGGTGCCGAAAAAGCTAACGCTTGCCTGCCCAAAGCTGATGTCGACAACTTGAATTTGCAATCGATCCTGGAGCTAAAGCTTACTGATAAAAATCACTATTTTCCTGCCGGATAAATTGGGGGATTGCCAGATATTTGCGCGGTTGTTTACCAGATCGGAAACGATATAGCGACTGAAGTATGAATTTAACAGAAGAAAGGAAGCGAAAGCTCATAAAGGTTAGCGGGACTATCCAGATTAGAAGAAGCACGGACGAAGTGTTTGATTTTTTTGCCAATCCATCGAATGACCCGCTATGGAGGGCAGAGATAAACCAAAGCCTCCTGGATGGGCCGTTGCAATCAGGAGCCATTATTTCTGAATACTCCAACCTGTCAAAAAAGGCGCCCAACAATTTGTTGCAGTTAAAGTGTGTCCGGTTTGAAAAAAACACCCTTGCCGTATTTGAAACATACGAAACTGGCTCGGTTTACCTGAGAAGTCAAAGACTTGTTTCCGCTGTCTCTGATACTACAACAGCCGTTACTTACAAACTCGATTTTGACCCGGCCATTGTAAAAATTGCTCTTGGCTTCTCTTTGCCACGATTCATTGTTTCAATGAAGGCCAATAAGGATATGAAGAAATATTTGCGACAACTAAAACGCAGGTTGGAAGGCTGATAATACTGAAATAGCGGCGCCGCCCATCCAAAAGCCTGTACTTCGAAATGGCATCATTAACACACAACAAGAAATGCGAAAGTTATCAATTTTCATAGCGACGAGTTTAGACGGATATATTGCAAAACCCAATGATGACCTTGGCTTCCTTAAGATTGTTGAAAAGGAGGGCGAAGATTACGGGTATGCAGCATTCACAGCAAACATAGACACCATTATTATTGGCAGAAAAACCTATGATTATGTTGTTAAGGAAATCGGAGCTGCTCACTACGATAACGGACAACGGGATGTGTATGTCATAACGCGAAGCGAAAAGGAAAGTGTCGGCCGAACAAAATTTTATAATGGAAGTCTTGCTGACCTGGTGCAGCGGCTGAAATCTGAAAGTGGCAAAGGCATTTATTGTGACGGTGGTGCGGAAGTGATCAATGAACTGTTGCACGGCGACCTGATAGATGAGCTGATCATTTCAGTGATACCGGTTCTGGTTGGTAACGGGACGAGGCTTTTTAAAGATAACCGGCCTGAGCAGCAACTTGAACTGGTGGGTGTAAAATCGTTTGACACCGGGCTGGTTCACCTGCATTATAAACGGGCTGACAAATCAGCCTGAGTTCAAACCGTTCGATGAATATCGAACCTTGCGCGAATATCGTCCCATTGTAGTTCGCGTGAACCAATCTTCTTTCATGACAATGGCAAAGTTCTTCGGTAACCTTTTCTATTACCTTTCGCCGTTCAGCATCCTGATCGTTTCGTCATTTATCTTGCAGTTGGTCCGCGACCCTTATCATACAGAGAGATGGACGAACCAACTCGGCAGTCTCTTTCTGCCTTTGTTTTTCTTGTTGGGTTTTTGCTATTTACTGCTTCGTATGGTCCTTGGAGATCGGGTATTGTTGATTTGGCTGGTCGAAATCTGCATCATGATGGTTATTTATGGCTGCTTGGGCTGGTGAGGATTGTTCCACTAATGATTACCATATTCTTTATTATACGGTAGGGTTGAGGAGAATTGCCATAGAATATCCGGACGAGACGGAATTTTTCCTGCTCTTCAGCGCTTTTTCATATCGAAGCTGGCAACACGAAATGGTCGATTGTTCGTTGCTGCGGCTACATCGGTTTTGTTTCTTCAGTTCGGTACTAAAGGCAGATCCTTACGGATTTTTGTATATTTGTCTGAATGACTTTAGACCACAGTAAAATAGAGACAATTAAGCACTATTTCAGGACGCGTCCTGTATTAAAAGCGTACTTATTTGGATCGTATGGCCGTGGAATGGCGGATAGCGAGAGCGATATTGATATTTTAGTTGATTTAGATTATAGTCAAAGGATAGGCCTGCAGTTTGTTCAAATGAAACTTGATCTGGAAAGACTGCTTGATAGTGAAGTCGATTTAGTTTCATCAAATGGCATTTCCCCGTATATCAAACCTCTCGTGGATGTCGAAAAGCGTTTGATATATGAGAAGTGAGTTAGGCGACAAAATCAGGCTACAGCATATCCTCGATGCAATCAATGAAATTCAGAAGTATTTGATTGGTGCCAACTTGGAATCATTCCTCGAAAATTCAATGATGCGATTTGCATCGATCAAGCAGATGGAAGTAATCGGTGAAGCCAGCAATCATTTATCTAAAGAGCTGAAGAATCGATTTTCAGAAATTGAATGGGCTCAGATTGTTGGGATGAGAAATGTTTTCGCCCACGAGTATTTTGGTATCGACCCCAGACTCGTTTGGCAGATTATTCAGATCGATATCCCGGAATTGAAGAAAAAGGTTGAACATATTTTACAATCAATCTAACCAGGATCTGAGGTAGTTGACACCAGTTCGCTAACTGATCTCCAGCCTGTATCCTTTTCCTCGTACCACTGCCAGCCTGATTGCAGGATCCTGCTCCAGTTTCTTCCTGAGTTTTGATATGAACATATCCAGGCTCCGCCCAACGATAACTCCGTCGTCTTCCCATATCTCTTTTTGCAGACGGCTGCGTTCTATCACCTGGTTTGGCGAGAGGGCAAAGATCCTGAGCACACGTGCTTCGGTTTTGGTAAGGTCAACGGTCCTGTCATCTTTCTGAAGGGTTCGCTTTTCTGCGTAGAAGATCATGGAGCCTAACGTGATCGCACCTGCAGCAGTCGGTGGAACTGACGCATCGCGATCTCCGGCATCGGCGTTAGCTGTTGCGGGTGAAACATTTTGCAATTTCCACGGTCTTAAAACTAGATAAGCAGCCATAGCGAGGAGTGCAATGATGCCAAAAAGGAATCCATTCTTTGCAGTGATCAGCCCGGCTGGTTTCAGGGTGATCTGCATGATATAACATCCGACAGGTTGCGTTCTTCCGAGACAGGTGACGATGTCATTCTTTTTATCTCCTGCAATGGCATATCCATACGCCACGCCACCTTCATCACAGTTGATCATATTCACTACATAATCATTCACCAGCGGGTCATTACCCAACACATGCCTGGTGATATTGACCAGCGTGTCAGGCTGAAAGCTGAAAGGCTTTTCAAAGCTGACCTGGTATTCATTTTCCGTGATCCTTTTTACCGGAAGCACTCTCGAAGAGCTGTCGCCCGACCGGAGGAGCAGTTCGTGCGCGATCCGGCGAAACAGGATTTCCCTCCTGGCAAAATCAAAATTGTCCCGGCCTGTCATGCTGAAGGCTACACAGATCAGTGAAATGACCGCGAGGAGCAAGAAGGCTCCTGCGTGCTTTCGTCCGACTGGTAACAGGTTTGCTCTGACAGGCTTCATGTCAAAATAATATTTACAAAGTTTACATTATTAATTACAATAAAGCCGCATCCTTTGGGGCATCGGCACTGTATTTTTAGGAACGGCCTCCGGGGTAACATAAACGCTCGTCCGCGATTGGATGGGTGGCCGCAGAGCGGCGGCTGATAATTAAAACGACAAATAATATGAAAAAAGTACTTCTTGCCGTGATCCTTCCGCTGGTGGTGGCAGGTGGAATCGTATTCGCTAATGGTAATTTCCGGGATGATGATTTGGACAAGCCTGCGCCAAAGCCGATGTCTGCCGCGGAACGCGAAGCCATCGTAAAACAATGGGAAAGCACGCCTGGCGGGATTGCTTTCAAAAACTGGGAGGCGTCTGCCGCAGGAAAGAAAGTATATGCCGCTGAGGCTATTATCAGGCAAAACCTACGGGAGTACACCGACATGGAAGCAGTGGTGACATCCCTCTCTCTTCCGCCCGGTTCACGGCTCGGTTTCGGTATAATGACAAGGATCAAAGACGAAGACTATATCGTCACTTTTGACGCAGATAAATCGCAGCTTCCGCAACTGAAAAGCCTGCAGGTTGGGGAAACGCTGATTATCCGCAGCCGCACAGTGTCACATGCGCCAAAGTATGCATATCCCATCATTGTAGGCGATTACGCAGAGCGGGAGGGCAAAATGATCTTTAAGCGTGTGCAGCGAAAAGGTGGTTGCTGAGTACCTGAAAATCAGAAGCATGTCTTGAAGGGCGTACCGGCGACGGACGCCCTTCAAGTCAATTGATAACCAGGTGGGTTTTTGCCAAAAGTCAGGTGGCTGTTTTGTTGCATTGTCTAACTTGTGCGAATGAGACAGTTCATCGACTACGTCCTCCAGTTTGGCAATCTCAATCAACAGCAGATTGACCTGGTCATGAGTAAAGCAACATCGATCGACCTGGCCAGGGACGAGCATTATTGGGAAGCCGGCAAGAAGGTCAGGCAGGTTGGTTTCCTGACGGAGGGTGTACTTCGTGTTTATTACTATAATAATAAGGGCAAAGAAATCACCCGTTACTTCATTGATGAAAATCACCTGATCCTGTCGGGCAACACGATCGATGAGATGTATACACCGTCTGAATATTTATCCGCCATCACCGATTGCAAACTAATCGTTTTTTCCAGGGAAGACTGGAAGGAAATACATGAAACCATAATCGGCTGGGAGCATATCGTTCAGAAGATCGGTGCAAAATATCACAGTGAAAAAATTACCCGGAGGAGTGAGCTGGTCTCGCAGGATGCAACTGAACGTTACCTTGGTTTTATTCAAAAATTCCCGACGCTTGTGAATCGTGTCCCTCTCGTGCACATTGCTTCATATCTGGGAATTACCCCCTTTACACTGAGCAGGGTGAGAAAGAATATCCGCTAGCAAATCATTTCTTGCCATATAGCAAGCCCGGCTATTTTACATGCCTGCATTTTTGCTTTATCATTTAAAACAATTCAAATGAAAACAGCATTAGTTACAGGTGCAAATAAAGGCATCGGATTCGAGGTTGCAAGGCAACTCGCGCAACAAGGGTATCACGTTTACATGGGCAGCCGGGATATTAAGAACGGTTCCAGGGCTGTTGAACTATTGAAAAGCGAAGGGCTCGCCAATGTAGAAGCGATCCAGTTGGACGTAACGGATCAGCAATCCGTGGATCAGGGTCGGAGAGAGATAGGCGGCAAAATTACCTCGCTCGATGTGCTCATCAATAACTCCGGGATCAATGCTATAAAGTTCGATGGCGATGTACCGCTCCTGCATACGGCTACAGGTACCCCGGCTGATGTGTACAAAGAGGTATACGAGGTGAATGTGTATGGAGTGATAAGAGTTACGCAGGCATTCCTGAACCTGCTGCGGGAGTCGCCGGCTCCGCGTATCGTCATGGTGAGTTCGAGCCAGGGTTCACTCACGCTGCACAGCGATCCCACCTATGCGCATTACCATTTCAAGGGATCCGTGTATCAATCTTCAAAATCTGCCCTGAATATGTATACCATCGTCCTGGCCTATGAGCTGCGGGATACGCCATTCAAGGTGAACGCGGTAAGTCCCGGGTCCACAAAAACTGATTTCAACCGCCAGCTTGGAACGGGGGCCGTGGATGTTGCGGCGAAGCGCATCGTGAAGTATGCACTGATTGATGATGATGGTCCGACCGGAAAGTTCTTTGCAGAAGACATGAACCCCGAAACAGGGGAGATTCCGTGGTAGGGAAGGTGGTTGCCATGAGCCCATTGGCAGCCATTTTTGCCAAATGGCAAATTCTTTGCCCGGGAGTTAAAGTAACTTGCAACTATGAACGCCTTCATCAACTACGCTCTCCAGTTTGGCAACCTGAACCAGCAGCAGATCGACCTCATTACCAGTAAATCGTTCGAGTTGGAACTTAGCCGCGATGCGTATTTCTCGGAGGCAGGTAAGATCTCCCGGCAGGTAGGTTTTGTGGTGGATGGCGTAACTCGTGTGTGCTATTACAATAACAAGGGGGAAGAAATCACCAAATACTTCATCGACGAGAATAACCTGGTGGTGGATATCGAAAGCTTCGATAACGAGATATGTTCCTCAGCCTATGTGCAGGCGATAACGGATTGCAGGCTGATCTGTTTCAACAAAAAAGAATGGCAGGAATTGCTGAATACGATTGTAGGATGGGATATGATCGTTCATCGCATGATCGCAAAAGCACTGATCCAGAAGGTTGAGCGGAGAAGCCCACTCGTGACCGAAGATGCCACCGAGCGTTACCTGAAATTTCTCGAGATATTTCCCAACATTGTCAACCGTGTGCCTCTTGCCTATATTGCTTCTTACCTCGGCATTACCCAGTCTTCCCTCAGCAGGATACGGAGAAATATTCAATAGTTTCGTTTTTGTCATATGACAAACGATTCCATTTGCACGTGCATCATTTTTGTGTTCTAATAATAAAACATCAAAAATGAAAACAGTATTAATTACGGGCGCTAACAAAAGCATTGGGCTGGAATCTGCAAGGCAGTTGCTACAAAAAGGATATTATGTATTTCTCGGAAGCCGTACACCAGAGAACGGTCGGAAAGCTGTGGACGAGTTGAAGTCTGAAGGTTTCAACAACGTGGAGCCTGTGGAGATCGACGTAACGGATCAGCAATCGGTGAATGCGGCAAGGGAATATGTGGGTAAAAAAACAGCAGCGCTGGACGTGCTCATCAACAACGCGGGAATAAGCGGAACCGTCCCGCAGACGGCGCTGGAATCCACGATCGATAACTTCAGGGATGTATACGAGACCAATGTATTCGGCGTAGTAAGGGTAACACAGGCTTTTTATGCCCTGCTTGAGAAATCACCGGAACCACGGATCGTTAATGTAAGTTCCAGCGTTGGCTCGTTGTCGTTGCAAACGGATCCCAACTGGCGGTTCTATGATCACGCAAAATTTGCGGTTTATTCTTCATCCAAGTCAGCGCTCAATATGTACACCGTCACGCTGGCTTATGATCTGCGTAATACGAAGTTCAAAGTAAACCTGGTAGACCCCGGCTATACAAAAACAGACTTCAACAATCACCAGGGCACTGGTACGGTCGAGGATGCTGCAGCCCGGGTAGTGAAATATGCGCTCATCGGTAATGACGGACCAACCGGTAAATACTTTAGCGAGGAAACGAATCCTGAAACCGGTGCGATTCCCTGGTAACGGACATTGATACATTTTGTAACTTTCAATCGGGAGTTTGGGTCCAGCCCTGGCTTCCGATTTTTTTGGCAATTGCATCACGGAACTGCTTTTTAATATGGGGTATACAATTTCAATAGTCCGCCGGAGCCACGAAGGTGAAAGGGATGAAGAAAGTAAAATCACATTGGACGAATGGCTGTCTCATATCGACAATGCCAATGACCTGGAACGTCCTGGAGAATCAAGCATGACCGATTACAACAGGGAATATTATCGCAACCGGCCCGGATATTGTGAATGGACCGGGCATTCACGCTACAAAGAGCCGTTTGCGCGTCCTGCCTTTGATTACTATAATGGCCAGGTAATCGCGGAGAACGTAGACAACGAGACCCTTTCTAAGATGATGATCATTGCTGAGGCTCTCGGCGCTGTGGTTCAGGGCCAAGACGGTGAGTTTTTTGATGAGGATGATCCAATTGTCCTCCAGCCTGCGTCGGATCCGGTCTTCAGCCCCATTCAATTGAAAAAGCCCTGGTGGCGATTCTGGTGAATCATACTGAAATGCCAAACAACCTCATTTTTCAAGGTTCGTTCGGATTGGCGCTGACAAAGGGTTTGCCAACGCCCGGCAGGTGGAGATCGAAGAGTACATCTACCGCCTCGAGGATTAGGTCAGGCTACCTCGACCCAGATCATTGGCGGGCAGACTGCGGCGGTTTATCATTTGGCAACGCCTTATTTAGAATACTAAATCCTGCGTATTATATTAGCGGCAAATAACCACCATGATGCCCGCTTTAGTCCGTAATCTTAAATTGCTAACTGTCATTGCTGTCCTCCTTTCAGTAAAGAGCAGCCTTGCACAAATCGAATTCAAGGAGCCCTTCTATACGCACCGCGATAACGTATCGATGAACATCGAGAAGGTAACAGTAAATCCCAGGTCCATACTTTTTGAACTGGAATATCGGGGCGGTGGGGCGTGGAAACTGATCTACAACACCTCCTATTACAATTTCCTCGGAAAACCCTACCTCCAGATTATTGGTGCAGGCCAGTTCTCGTTGACAGACGGTACAGTTCCTGCGGGTGTTCCCGCAAGTCGCTATGATCAATATTCAGGCCCGATGAAGACGTCCAGTCCGCCAAAAAAGAAGACGCTGATGGTGGAGTTCCCATTCAGTGCGGGCAAGATGTTTTTCAATATTTTCAACGACCGCTATATCAAATATGACAATTCACTTTATCTGAATTTTTCGGAATGTTCCGTAAAGAATCCGGTGAAGGAATGGACTCCCGGGTGCATTAATTTCCAGAATATACAGCTCCCGTTTACCCATAAGCAGCTTCACATACTCTACCTCAACAACTACCTGACACTGCAGGGCACCAAGGGCGAATTTGAAACCACCGAAGCTTTCCAGGCCCGCACACACCCGGATAGCTTATTTAAAAACCTGGCCCGCAAGTACCAGGAGCTGGAAGATGTATTCCGCGACCAGTATCGCAGCCGGATTTCTACGCTGAAACCTTTGCTGAAGTATAATGCAGATAAGCAACAGTTCACTGTTACGTATGCCGAACTGCCGATTGATCCGATCGTGATAGCAGTCCCTATTTCCGAAGCTGAGGCTTTCAAGAATGATATGCAGAATCGGGCATTGGTGTTTGATGACTGGCAGTTCCTGCGCACATCCGAGACCCGGTTTGCGGTGAGCAATCTGGATGTAAGTGACCGCAAAGCGAAGCGCAAAAAATATGAGAACCTCGCCGCAGGAACGGCTGGTGATGAGGTGAAAGAGTTCAGAAGAACGGTTTTCAAGGAGTTGGAAAAACAACTCCCCAAAGGTAAACGCTGGAAGTACATTGAGTAGATGCCGGGATGTAGAAAAGAAGTGAAGCCGATGTTTGTTAGCATCAAAAAAAGCTAAAGCCTGATGCAACAGCGGTTTACATTTGCAGAACAATTCACTTCATGCAATACAATATCCCTTCACATCTCACCGGTCTTACTGATGCGGAGGTGGCCGAGTCAGTAAAACAGCACGGCTACAATAAAATGAATCCCGTTCAGGCTGGATCCTGGCTCAATATGCTGCTGGATATTGTAAAGGAGCCGATGCTTGTTTTGCTGTTTGCCATTTCAGCCATATACCTCGTGGTTGGTGACTATGGCGAGGCGGCATTCATGTTCTTTGCGATCATAGCGGTTTCAGCCATTTCATTTTACCAGGACAATAGAAGTAAAAAAGCTCTGGAGGCCCTGGAGAAATTGAATGAGCCGATGAGCACTCTCATCAGGAACTCAGCCGTTATACAGGTTCCCACCCACGAAATTGCTGTGGGGGATCTGTACATCATTGAAGAAGGCAGGATGGTCAATGCCGATGGCAGGATTGTGCACAGCAACGATTTTTCCGTCAACGAGGCCTCGCTTACCGGCGAGGCATTTTCAGTCTATAAAAGCGCACAGGCCGGCGAAAATGATGTGTATAGCGGCACGGTGGTGGTATCGGGCCTGGCGGTAGTGGAGGTGGATAAGATCGGCGATGAGACCAGGCTGGGCAAGATCGGGCAGTCCATTGGCGCTCTAAAGGGCGAGCGATCGCCTTTGCAAGAGCAGATCTCCCGGTTCGTTAAAGGAATGGCGGTGATTGGCGTGTTGGTATTCATAATGGTATGGGCATACAGCTTCTGGCGCACGGGCGATATCGTTGAAAGTTTATTGGCGGGATTGACGCTGGCCATGTCCATTCTGCCGGAAGAGATCCCTGTTGCCTTCACTACGTTCATGGCGCTGGGTGCCTGGAAACTGATGAGGGAAGGTGTGATCATCAAGCGGAGCAGCGTGGTGGAAACATTGGGCAGTACCACGGTGATCTGTACCGACAAAACAGGAACGATCACGGAGAACTCGATGCACCTCAAGGCGCTGTTTGATTACAGAACGAACAGGGTAGTTGGTGACACCGATTTTAATGACAGCACATTGAATGAGTTGATACATTATTCCATGTGGAGCAGTGAGCCGCTGCCATTTGATCCCATGGAGAAAACGCTGCACAGGGTGTATGAACAGACCCAGACCAGTGATCAGCGCAGCGATTTCCGTATGATACATGAGTACCCGTTGGAAGGAAAGCCACCAATGATGACACATGTATTCGAGAATTCATCCGGTGTGCGAATCATTGCGGCAAAGGGCGCTCCGGAGGCCATACTGAGAGTTTCGAACCTCCCTGAAAGTGAAAAAGAATCATTGCGAAAACGCCTGAAGGAATTTGCGGGGCAGGGTTACCGTTTGCTGGGTGTTGCAAAGGCAGATTTTTCCGGGGATAAATTTCCGGAAAGGCAACAGGATATCCGGTTTGAGTTTTTAGGGTTCACTATATTCCATGACCCGCCAAAGAAAGGCATACAGGAGGTGTTCCGCCATATCTATGATGCGGGTATCAAAGTGAAAATAATTACGGGTGATAATGAAGATACCTCGAAAGCCATCGCACTCCAGGCAGGGATCAGGGACAACATAGTTGCGGTAAATGGTGAAGAGGTCATGCGTGCGCATGATGGTGAGTTGCTGGAGCTGACGAAAAAGAGCAGCCTTTTCACCCGAATGTTTCCGGAAGCAAAGCTGAAGGTGGTCAACGCCCTCAAAGCAAATGATGAGGTTGTTGCCATGCTCGGAGATGGGGTGAATGATGCACCCGCAT
This sequence comes from Bacteroidota bacterium, assembly GCA_023430465.1. Classification (GTDB taxonomy): domain Bacteria; phylum Bacteroidota; class Bacteroidia; order Chitinophagales; family Chitinophagaceae; genus JAEZAM01. The sequence continues at coordinate 50,915 of JAEZAM010000093.1, forward strand.
TAAAGGCAGCGCATATCGGTGTTGCAATGGGACAAAAGGGCACCGAGATCGCAAAGTCCGCAGCCGCTGTGGTGATCGTTGATGATGACCTGGATAAACTCGTGCTGGGAATTGCGGCTGGCAGAAGGATTTATGGCAATATCAAAAAAGCGGTCCAGTATATTATTTCCATCCACATACCGATCATCCTGACGGTATCTCTTCCGTTATTCCTGGGATGGATCTATCCGCAGATATTTACACCGGTGCATGTTATATTCCTGGAGCTGATCATGGGTCCAACCTGTTCGATCGTGTATGAGAATGAGCCGATGGAAAAGGGGACCATGCTGCAAAGGCCGAGGAAAATGACCGACACGTTTCTTCACTGGAGGGAACTGCGAATGAGTATCATCCAGGGATTAATGATAACGGCCGGAGTTTTATTTGCCTATCAGTACAGTGTCCGGGAGGGAGGAGACGAATCCACCACCAGAGCAATGGTTTTTACCACCCTGATATTTGCCAACATCCTGCTTAGCCTGGCAAACAGGTCTTTTGTCTACAGCATTTGGGTGAGTTTCGGCTATAAGAACCGGCTATTCCCGCTCGTGATCAGCATTACACTGGTGTTACTTTTTGTTATATTGTATGTGCCGCCTGTTGCCGGTTTTTTCGATGTTGCCCCAATGAATGCAAAGCAGCTTGGCATGGCAGCGATGATCGCCGCGGTGTCGGTGTTGTGGTTTGAGGGATATAAGTTGATGAACAGAAACAGGCGTACGAATTAAATAAACTAGCAAACATGAAATTTGGTTTAAGCACACTTGCAGTGGCGATCTGCCTGGCATCCTGCCAGCAATCCCCTAAAAACGCTAACAATGGAGGGACAACCAGCAAAAATGATAAGCTTGCCTATTTTGATTATTCCAATCGGGAAGATCAAAATACCGGCGGTATAAAAATGATCCCTATCACTACCGCTAGAGGAACGTTTAAGGTGTGGACAAAGCGCGTGGGGAATAACCCCCGTATCAAAGTGCTGCTTCTCCACGGCGGTCCTGGCGGCACACATGAATTTTTCGAAAACTTCGACGGCTATCTTCCTGCGGAGGGGATTGAATACATTTATTATGATCAGTTGGACTCTTACTACAGCGATAAGCCCAATGACTCCACGCTTTGGACTACCCAGCACTTTGTAGAAGAAGTGGAGCAGGTTCGTAAGGCGTTGAACCTGGACAGTACAAATTTTTATCTGCTCGGTCAGTCCTGGGGCGGGCTGTTAGCGATGGAGTATGCGTTGAAATATCAGCAAAATCTGAAGGGGCTGATCATCTCGAATATGATGGCAAGTGCACCGGAATATGCAAAGTATGCAAAAGAGGTGCTGGCTCCGCAACTACCACCGGAGGTTTGGAAAGAGATATCCGCCATGGAGGCAAAAGGTGATTTTCAAAACCCACGCTATACAGAATTGCTGATGACCCATTTCTATACAAAACATATACTCAGGAAACCACTGGAGGAATGGCCGGAATTTATCAACCGCGCTTTCACTCATCTCAATCCAAAGATCTATGTGTATATGCAGGGGCACAGTGAGTTCGGGATGACGGGAAATGCGACGCTGAAAAACTGGGATGTTTCCGGCAGGTTAAAAGCAATCGCGGTACCAACCCTGGTGATCGGCGGAAAATATGACACGATGGACCCGAAGTACATGGAGTGGATGGCAACGCAGGTACAAAAGGGACGAAGTCTGACCGTTAGTTCGGGACATGTAGCACAATATGATGATCCGGGAGCCTTTTTCCCGGGCCTGATCAGGTTCCTGAAGGAAGTGGACGACGATAGGTTTACGGCGGATAAGAAGTAGTCCTGGCAATGTGCATGCGCTCCGTGCAGTGGTTCCATGGTATAATTACCAAAAAACGAGTGCCTGCTGACATACTGTTGTCACTCCATGGATTTAGGTTTGTTGCTTACTAAATAGCAACAACATGAATTTATTGTCGATTCGCTTAATCACAGCCGATGTAGACACATTGGTAAAATTTTATGAGCAGGTAACCGGTGCTCCCGCCGTTCGGTATACCCCGGTGTTTGCCGAAATAAAAACGGCAGTGGCTACCCTGGCGATAGCGGGAACACAGACATTGCAGCTTTTTGGGGGAGACACAGTAGCACAAGCCGGACATAACCGCAGTGCCATTATTGAATTCCGGGTGGATGATGTAGATCGGGAATATGAAAGGCTGGCGGATTATTTACTGGGCAAAATTGTTCAGCCTCCGACGACCATGCCCTGGGGTAACAGGTCGCTGCTTTTCCGCGACCCTGACGGTAACCTGGTCAACTATTTTACTCCTGTAACGGCAGACTCCAAAGTAAAATTCGGAGAATTAAGATAGATACTTGCCCAAATGCGTTAATTTGAAACATGCATTCTGGTGCGGCTGATAACATGGTGGCGGACTGAAAGGCGGTTGGATCGGGCGTTGCATTCAGACTGATTAAAACGAATGCTTAATACAAGATAATGAGTAAGGTTATTTTCGACAGCGGCATATCGCTCGATGGATTTTTTGCAGGAGATAACAGGGGGCCTTCGAATCCAATGGGCGGTGTTTCCGGAAAGATCCATTCCTGGATGTTTAAACAGAAAGCGTTCTGGGAATATCTGGGGATGGAAGGCGGTGAAGAAGATAGCCAGGATGGCAGGTTTATCAGGGAAACGATCGGGAGGACAGGTGCCTTTATCATGGGTAAGCGTATGTTTGAGGAAGGGGAGGTGGTATGGCCCGAAGATTTGTACAAAGCGGATGTGTTTGTGCTCACGCATGAAAAAAGAGAACCCTGGGTTCAACAGGGGTCAACAACTTTTTATTTCATCAATGACGGGATAGAAAGTGCGCTGGAAAAGGCAAAGCGGTCGGCCAAAGGAAAGGATGTGCGGATACAGGGCGGCGCCAATACGATTCAGCAGTACCTGAATGGCGGTTTCATTGATGAATGTTTCATTCACATTGCGCCGGTTTTCCTGGGGAGCGGGATACGGTTGTTTGAAAACATGGACAAGGATAAATATGATATTAGTATCGTGGAGGTGGTGCATGCGGACCTGACTACACATCTGCGATATGAATTGACCCGTAAAGCGTGATGCTATGAAAGGAGTGGATGTTTTGGACGGGGATTTAAGAGGAGAAGACCAACAGCGGGGCGTGTCTTCCCCGGTCAGTTGCCGTCTAAACCGCGCAAAATCGAAAGTTGTCAACCTTTAAAAGGTTGTCAACCGTTTACGCCACACTAGCATAAATCTCTTTCTATGCCTTCAAACCCAAAAGAACAAACCGCGCCTGCATTATTTGCGCCACAGCTATTTATTCCCGCGGGGGTGACAGATATTTCTTTTTATACGAAGGCGCTCAGCGCCGTGCTCGTAAGAGAATGGCGAAATGAAGATAATAGTATCCATGTGGCAGAACTGGCAATTGGCGGATCGGTATTCCAGGTTCACGAAGAGCGGCCCGGCAAAGGGCAGCTTGAACCCGGCCGGGCAAAGGGCGTCACGGCACTCATGGGATTGTTCGTCCCTGACGTCGACGCGGTAATGGAAGTCGCGGTGCGGGCGGGTGCGGTACTGGTCAACCCGGCACAGGATTACGATTATGGTTACCGGCAGGGCACCGTCAAGGACCCTTTTGGTCATCACTGGATGATTGAAATGAAAATTGACGGATTTCAAAAAAGTGAAGTATAATTCAGGTGAAAATTAATAACCATGGCCCTGTCGACCTGCATGAATTCTATCTCAACCATCAAGAACCGGTCAAAAGTTGCCTGCTCGCGCTGCGAAGCATTATCCTTTCGCAGGACGTACATGTGAGCGAAACACGCAAATGGGGAATGCCCTGCTTCTGTTATCACGGGAAAATGTTTTGTTACCTGTGGACCGATAAGAAGACGGGTGATCCCTACCTGCTTATGGTGGAAGGTAAGCATCTTGAGCACCCTGGTTTGATAGCAGGCAACCGTTCCCGCATGAAGATCTTTCCCGTTGACCCCGTCAAAGATATTCCACTTGACTCCATCGAAAAGCTATTGCAAAAAGCGCTTGACCATTACAGAAAGCTTATTCTCTGAGCAAAGGAAATGATTGGGTATCATTTCTTGCTTTCTTGAAAGTATAAGTTTATAGCTTATTTTGGAGAAGGCAATTAACCGATAAGATCAATATAATCTCCAATGACCCAGGCACAAATAGCAACAGCATTCTCCAACGGAAATTTTGAACTGGCATACCCGTACCTGGCCGATGAAGTGGTTTGGAGGGTTGTCGGAGAAGACGTTTTTCGCGGCAAGGATGAAGTGATCAACAATTGTAAGCAGGTGGCTGGATACTTCAAATCCGTAACAACAAACTTCATAACGACGGATCTGATCGTTGACGGCACGCGGGTGGCCGTTACAGGCACTGCTGAATTCATTCGGGATGGCAATACGGTGAATTTTGTTCATGCCTGCGACGTTTATCAATTCAACGAAAGCAACCAGTTGGAGGCAATAACATCCTATTGCATCGCTGAAAAGAAATGATTATGGCCAGCAAACCAACCTTGCGAACCTGCACCGAAGGGCATGAGTATTTAAAGAGCAGCGATTGCCCGATCTGTCCCATATGCGAGACGAACAGAAAGCCGAAGGATGGCTTTCTTCATTTACTTGGCGCACCCGCGCGAAGAGCGCTTGAAGGTAAAGGTATCACGACCATCGGGCACCTTTCACGTCACAGTGAGAAGGAATTGTTGAAACTGCATGGCTTCGGGAAGAGTTCATTACCCCCGCTACGCAAGTTCTTAGCTGAGAACGGGCTAACTTTTAAGCAGTAGAATAAATGTCCGGCTGCGGGATATCTTTCACAGGCAACCAAACTAACAGAAACAATTTTGAACAAGGTTCGACAACCGCTATTGCTTATTGTTCTTCTTGTATTCCTCGCTGCAACTGTTCATGGCCAGGCTGGCATTATCAAAATAAAATTCATTGGCAATTGTGGTCTGTAGCTCATAGGATCAGAGATTGACATTGCCCCGGAAGAAAGAGGTACCTTTGGGTTTAAGTTTCAACCCGGTTTGATATGAAAACGCTTATTTCCATCCTGGCAAACAGCCAGTCTGTTTTTATCAACGGACTCCGGATAGCCATCCTGATCGTGATGGCCTGGATTGGCGGACTCAAAGCCTTCAAATACGAAGCAGACGGAATTGTTCCATTCGTGGCCAACAGTCCCCTCATGTCTTTTTTCTACAAAAAGCCGGCACCGGAATACAATAGTTATAAAAATCCGGAGGGGAAGACCGTTCAGAAAAACATTGACTGGCACCAGGGAAATGGAACGTATATTTTTTCTTATGGTCTTGGTCTCGTCATCATTGTCATAGGTGTCCTGACGGTGCTGGGCATCTGGTATCCAAAAATTGGTGTGATAGGAGGGCTGCTGACTTTTGGGATGTCGATTGTAACGCTATCGTTTCTGGTCACAACGCCGGAAGTTTATGTTCCCAATCTTGGCGGCGATTTTCCTACGCCAGCGTATGGATTCCCTTATCTTTCAGGTGCGGGTAGGCTGGTGCTGAAGGATGTGATAATGCTCGCCGCCGGGCTGATCTGCGCCTCCGAAGCGGCAGCCAGGGTGTTGCGGCAAACCGGTTCCACTGCGGCTGGTCAGTAACCCGGATGAGTGGCATGAAACCTTCTTAAATCGTTTGTACATTTAGATGTTGGCAGGGAATGAACACAAACTTTCATCCCGCCAGTGCAGTCCCTGCATCTAGTTGTTTATAGCTTAATAAAAATGAGACTAAGCCATATCAGTAACATCGAAATCCAGGAAGGGGAAGAAATTAAAGGCTGTGATATCCGGGAAGGTATCTTCAATCTCATAAAATCCAAATACCCGGACTTCAACGCAGACAGCACAATCACCCTTGGGGAACTCAACCAATACAGGCGTCTTTATTTAACTTCCCTTGTGATCCAGGAAAAGGGAGAACTGGCGGCTATTGACAGGGAAGTGATGGAGGCTATAAAGAACAATGCCATCCTTTCAGAAAATATCCAGGATGAGATGGATGGTGAACTGACTACCGGTCAAAAAATTGCAGACATGGTGGCGGCTTTTGGTGGGAGCTGGACGTTCATCAGTATCTTCTTTCTGTTTATAGTGGTGTGGATGACCGTCAATATCTGGATGCTGGCTGCGAAACCATTCGATCCATATCCATTTATACTACTCAATCTTATACTGTCCTGCATAGCCGCGATACAGGCACCGATCATTATGATGAGCCAGAACCGACAGGCACAGAAAGACAGGCAGCGAAGCGAACACGACTATAAGATAAATCTGAAAGCGGAACTGGAGATAAAATTACTGGGCGAAAAGATCGACCACCTACTGGTGCACCAGAATAAAAAACTACTGGAGATACAGGAAGTGCAGATAGATTACCTGGAAGATCTTATGAAGGAAATGAGGAGGAAGGGGAGTTGAGGAATTAAAAAGTAAAAATTAAAAAGTAAAAAAAAGCTTAAAACTCAAAACTTGAAAGGCAAGGCCCATCGTCTCATTCCTCTCCTGGAGTTTCAGGTTTTCACTTTTACGCTTTCAGTTTTTCGTTTTGACTTTTGCATTTTTAGTTTTACGTTTTACGACAATTATGAAAATCGAAGCAGTCATTCACAGTGCAATGCACGATCACCAGGTGACGGTCCAAACAGACGGATCGATTAAAACGCTAACAATCGCGCCGAAGCCGGACGGGTTCGGGTCTTCGGTCAATGGCGGAGAGTTGCTCTTGCTGTCAATAGCGACTTGCTTTTGCAATGATATTTACCGGGAGGCGAGAAAGCGGAATATAGTTGTAAGCAGCGTAAAGCTCAGCGCAACGGGTGAGTTTGGTGCGGAAGGTGAGCCGGGGAGAAATTTCAGGTACGAGGCTGAAGTGAAGGCCGATGCATCGGACGCCGTCATAAGGGAGTTAGTGACCTATGTAAATTCGATCGCGGAGATTCATAATACCTTGAGAAAGGGAATTGATGTCGAGTTGACGAGTGCGGCATCCTAATAAAAGACAGACGTCGACCAGTCGCAACCGGGAACGAAAACAGATCGACAGTGCATTTTGACTGGCTTAAACTATGAATTATGCCTCCAGTTACCGAAATTTATGGGAAGCGACTTCGTTTGTCAAACCCTGCCTCGGGCCCGGATCAAAACAGACCATCATGAAGACTATATTGTTTCAGATTTTCAGGACGATCATTGCTCTTGTCCTTTTTGCAAAAGTGCTCGTCATCCTGCTGGACCTTGGTAAACCAGTGGAAGATGTGCTGAATACAATTATGTTTAGTCTGATCGGACTGGCCTATGTCGTTTTTGGTTTTATCTGGAAAGATTCGGTAAGGAAAATTCTCATCGTTTTTTGCGGAGCATGGCTGATAGCTATGAATTATTTTGAAAAAAGCAATCTTGTTCATGTTGCCGGTATATGCGCGATTTTATTACCGCTCCTGATTGCCAGATTTGACAAAGAAGGCACAACGCAGCAGGAGAGGGCCTGAAGCCTGCCCCCTATTTATCTAAACTCCTACAAATGAACAAAAGCAACCTGATCGAAATGAATAATGTCGGCATTGTCGTTGAGTCACTCGACGATGCGATATCGTTCTTTACGGAGATTGGATTAAAACTGGAAGGAAGGATGATGGTGGAAGGTCAGTGGGCTGGCAGGGTAACCGGCCTGGGTGACCAGTCGGTGGAGGTAGCCATGATGGTAACGCCTGACGGCCATAGCCGGCTTGAACTTTCACAGTTTTTGCGTCCGGCTGTTATAGCAGACCACCGGACCGCTCCTGTTAATGCATTAGGCTATCTGCGGGTCATGTTCCGCGTCGAGAACCTCGACGAGTTGCTCCTGCGTCTGATAAATTCCGGCGCTGAACTTGTTGGCGAGGTCGTGATCTATGAGAACATTTATAAGCTGTGTTATGTTCGCGGTACGGAGGGAATTCTAGTGGGATTGGCCCAGCAACTCGGCCAGGAGAATTCAACGACGGCCATGCAGAAGGCAAATACTTGATGTTCGCACCGGTGCACCAACTTGCGTGTGTTCGCAGGAGAATATTTTCTCGACGTGACCTGAGGATTTCTTAGACAATTGTTGCAATCGCCTACTCACCTTCCCTTTTTTTATACTACTTTAGTCACGGTCAATACATCTAACTATGGCCTACGATGCCTTACTTGCAGACAGGGTCCGGGACTTTCTTAGCAATAAGTCCAAACTCGGGATCGTCGAAAAGAAAATGTTTCGCGGCCTCGCCTTCATGGTGAATGACAAGATGTGCGTCAACATCAGTGGAGATAATCTCATGTGCCGTTTTGATCCTGCCCTGACCAGCAGCCTGGCAGCGAAGCCGGGTTACCTGCCAATGATCATGAAAGGAAAAGAACTCGCGGGCTATTGTTATGTTGAACCAGCCGGTATACGTAACAGGAAAGACTTTGAATTCTGGGTTGGCCTTTGCCTTGATTTTAATAAGCATGCAAAAGCATCGGCTAAACAAAAAAGGTGACAGGAGCAGCTGTTACAATATCTACATACATCCACACCCCCCAGTGAATACTTTAGCAATCAATAATTATGGAGAAAAGCAACAACTCTGATGCGGCTCCCCGGCCGTTTGCCCGGACGTATTTTCACGGGACAAAAGCCGACCTTAACATCGGCGATAAGCTGGAAGTCGGGTTTGGCTCGAATTACGATGGCCAGGGGAAATTGAACCATATCTATTTCACCGGCACACTTGATGCCGCTATCTGGGGTGCAGAACTTGCATCGGGAGAGGGCCGACAGCGGATTTACCTGGTTGAACCTATGGGTGATTTGGAGGATGATCCTAACCTGACGGATAAAAAATTTCCCGGCAACCCCAGCATGTCCTACCGTTCAAAGCAGCCCTTGCGGATCGTTGGTGAAGTGGGCACATGGCAGGGTCACTCACCGGAACAGATCGCTGCTATGCAGACCGGCTTGCAGCGGTTGAGGGAACAGGGACTGGACAAAATTGAAAATTGATATTCCTATTATGCGTTATCTATTAGTCCCGCTTGCGCTCAGTGTATTGATCTCCTGCGCCACAGCGGATTCGGGCGAGCCATCGGTCGGAGCAGACAGCACAGGAATCCTGCCGCAGGTCTCTGATACACTCCGATGGCACGATTCTTTTAAAAAACTTGTGGCAGCTATCTCCAAAGGTGACAAGGCGGCGACACGGTCTTTCATCGATTTCCCCGTGATGAATGAAGGCAATGAAATATGGTTTCTTGCAGATTCTAAATTGGTGATGGAGATGGATGGGGATAAGATTCGCCCCTTCACCGAAGCGGATTACGACAAGTATTTCAGTTCCATCTTTGCAGCAGACCTGCGACAAACAGTCGGCAAACTTGATACTGCTACATTTTTTAAAACCTTTGAGGCATCGAGTCCGGAAATAGAGGTTGTCCCCGATTCAAAAAGCCAGGTGACAGCAACTTATGATCGTGAAAAAAAGCAAATCTTTCTTCTCCTGAATACGAAATCAGAAACCGAGTTCTCCGTACAGTACGAGTTTCGGTTGACAGATGAAGGAGTCATCAAATTTCGGCAGGTCAGGGTAGCGGGGTGATGGAGTTGTTCGTGTGATGCTTTCGATTGTCATTATTTTCATGCGACACTAACAACGGCTGTTCGCGTGATGCTTTCGATTGTCATTATTTTCATGCGACACGAACAACGGCTGTGCACGGTGCATTACATTTTGAACCATGAAACATGAACACCTTATCAGGCTTTTTGGCCATTCCGAGTTCAGTCCGGAGGTGGTTGAACTATTGACTCAGTTACATGTCCCTGGTAACCGACCCGAGGAACGAGTCTGCTGGCGAAATTTCAACTCGGCGAAATGGGACCTCTCGTTCACCTTCCTTTCCAAGAATAATTATAAGTTCGATTACGGACCCGTTGCGAAAGAATACATCCAGGAGTATGACGAAAGCATTCTGGAAGAAATTAATTTCGGAGGGACGGGTAAGGGAATTGTCTATCCCTATTCATTGCCGTTTGGGCTGAATTTTGGTGACAGCAGAGATACCGTGAAAGAAAAAGTAGGCATTCGAAAAGCGGAATCCGGACAGGCAAGTTATGGGAGTTACCTCGTGTTTTACACCGCAGATTATCGACTGATGACTGCTTTTGACTTTGATGAAAAATTAATCTGGGTACGTGTTAAACCCTATGAAATAAACTTCCTCCGCAAACAGGAACTGACGCGGTCATTGAAAAGTCAGAATGGAAACCTTGATGTGAAAGCTGTCGACCGGCTAACAGCTTTCAAAGAAAGTTCGCCCACAGCAGCGTGGAAAGAAAGACTGTCGGATGGAGACACGAATTTTACAGCGGAAAATATCCGCGCAATAGAGACGCACCTGAGTTTATTCATCGATCAGTTATGTAAGGCGACGACTGAAAGAAAAGCCGCAGCGGTTTATGCGGCTGTGAAAAAGCTCACCATCGCCATCAACGGGGTCAACAATAAACATGATGGCTTCATTGAAACACTGGAACGGGAAGAACTGGGCGCGTATATTCATGAGGCGGTTCGCATGACAGGTTTTCAACTGGAAGACGAGGTGGACCTGACGGAAGAATGGAGAGAATGGTGATCGCAATAACTGGCTGATGACAGTTAAGGATGTTGTTTGATCCCTTAATGCTTGTAAGTTTGGCTGATTTTATAAAGTATAATACATGGAAAATTACCTGATTGCTGTCCAGTCGCCGCACGGCTTCCACGCCCTGGAACAACTTTCAAGGCGGTGCGAATCCATTCATGCCATCGCGGGAATCTCCACTGGGGGTGTTCAATACGAGGTATGGTTGGTGACATCGGCATCTATGACCCTTGACCAGTTATTTGAAAAAAATAACCAATGGTCCAGGATTCGTGTGAGTAGTGTAAAGTTCAGCATACCCATCCAGCCAGATGAACTGGTTCAGGCAAGAGGGTTGCTATTAGTGAGTGGCTTTGATACAAGAGGCATGGACGACAATACCCTTAAACAATTTCTTGAACATCAGCTTAGTGGTGACTACAGCAGTTATTTTCAACTGGATCATACACGGATAGGAGAGCCCGTAAAAGTCAACGTAAAATTGACAAAGGATTTTGCGCTTCCCACAAAAAATCGCAGGTCCTCATCGAAGCAACACAAATTACACGGCAAGCAAACTAAACACCATATATGAAACCGACACATTACCTCCTTGGGATCTTTGCTTTTCTGTTGTTAAATGCTTGCGGTGGAACCAGGCAGGGGCAACTGCCAGGAGCCACTGCAGCGAAGTACAAAGTCATGATCCTTTATGCTAATGGGGAGGGCAAAACGTTTGACATGGATTATTATGAAAAAAAGCACATGCCGATGGTAGCCGGATTTATCGGCAGCAACCTGGTGCATTACGAGATCGACAAAGGCATTTCCGGCAGGGCAGCGACGGACAAACCTACCTACCTCGCCATCGGGTATTTTTATATCAATGATGTGGATGCCTATAACAAATCCATTGCGCAGAACAGGGAAGCGGTAATGGCGGATTTCAAGAACTACACAAATATCCAACCCGTGATACAGATCAGTGAGGTCCAGCGAGTCTCGCGTTAAAAGTGCAGGCATTCGCACGATAGCTTTGCGGCTTTGCTCACGCCTGGCGGATATCGGTTCTTTTGCGACTTTGCGTGAAATGTTCGCTGGATGGGCGGGGCGTATACTCTTATTTTTTTATCGCTACATTAGATGATGCTAAAACTCTGCGCGCTGGTTTGCCTGGCCCTATCCCTGCAGGTAAACGCCCAAAATCTCAACATCGATTCCCTGAAACGATTGCTTCCGTCCGCCCCCCCCGATACCAACAGGGTCATCCTTTACCGCATGCTTGCCGGGCTTGTTAAAAACCAGGATCCCGTTGCCGCTGCCTCCTATGCCCGGCAGGGCGTGGCGCTGGGGCATGAACTCTCTTATGATAAAGGCCTGGCCGGATGCTATCTCAACCTTGCCGCCGCTTATATCAGTCTTGGTAAACTCGACTCTGCCCTCCAATTCCAGGATACTGCTATCACTGTATCCCACAAAGTTGGCGAACCCAACCGACTCGCGCTGGCCTACCTCAACCGGGCTGACATCTACATGCAGCTCCGCCTTTTTGAAGAAGCCCTCCGTGATTGTGATACTTCCCTGCACTACGCTGACATCGCTAATAGCGACGATCGCCGCGGTCGTGTCTACCAGACCTTCGGTTCCATTCATTACCACCAGGAACAGTACGACAAAGCGATTCCCTACTACGAGAAGGCCTACCAGCTATACATGCAGGCAGGCAATAAACAAATGTCATCGATCGCATTGAACAATGCCGGCAATGCTTACAAACACACCGGCAATCACGCGGAAGCAATGAAGCGTTTCCAGCAACTGATCACCCAGGCCGACAGCACCCGCGACCAGGTCAATATGTCCATGTACTATGGCAACATCAGTGACCTGTACCTGGAAATGAACCAGCTCCTGCTTGCGGAGAAGTATGGAGCTGACGCGCTGCGGTACGCCCGGCAAACAGGAATAGGACGCCCGCTTGTGCATGCCAATATGAGCATGGCTTCCATCCGCCTCCGGCGAAATGACCTCGCTTCTGCCATCACCTTTGCGCGTACCGCATGGGACGGTAGTAAACGCCTTGAAGATCTGGCTCTGCAGCAATCATCGGCCTCGCTCCTCGCCGAAATTTATGCGAAACAGCAGGATCACAGGAATGCTTACGAATTTCTTGAAATCGCCGGCAGACTGAAGGATACGCTCAATAAACAACAATTTACCCAGGATATCGCTGGTATGCAGACCAGGTTCGAAGTGGAAGAGAAGGACAAAGAGATCCAGTTGCTCGCCAAGGATCGCGCATTGAAAGATCAGCAACTTCGCGCACAGCAGGGACTGCTGATTGGTTCCATCATATTGATCGCGCTGGGTATTGCCAGTGTAGTATTGCTCATCAACCGCTATCGCCTTCGCCGCAGGATGGAAGAACTGGAGCTTCGCAACCGTATAGCTGCTGATCTGCATGATGAAGTGGGAAGTTCATTGAGCAGCATTCATCTCCTCAGCCAGATGGCCAACACACCCGCCACGCAGGATGCCGTAAGAACGTCCATCATTTCCAAGATGAGCATCAACGCGCAGGAGACCATGGAGAAGATGAGCGATATCGTGTGGATGATCAAGCCCGAGGAAAATGACCAGGCATCGCTGGAAAGCAGGATGCGGAAATTCCTGTTCGATATAGCCGAATCAAAGTCCATCGAATGCAATTTTACAGCTCATGACCTCGAACGGCTGAAACTCTCGATGGTGGAGCGGCGGCAGGTTTACCTCCTGTTCAAGGAGGCTGTCAACAATGCAGTGAAATATTCCGGTTCCAAAACGATCGATGTACTTTTCGGGCAGGAGCAGGGCATGGTGAAACTTATAGTCGCCGATAAAGGTGCAGGTTTTGACGTAAGCAGGAAGAGTTCGGGGAACGGCCTGCGCAATATGCAGAAGCGGGCAGAGGAACTTGGTGGAAAATTTATTTGCGATACCAAGTCGGGAGAAGGCACAACTATCGCCCTCACTTTTCCCGCAAAACTCACCTGATGTCGGTATTTGACCGCGAAGGCGGCACCATTACCTTGTAAAAAAAATAACCAATGATACGAGTTGTCATTTTTGAAGATAACAGGCACATGCGTGAGAGTATGGAGCTGATGCTGAATGGCACGCCTGGTTTTGTTTGCGTGGCTTCATTTTCGAATTGTGATAATCTGGTCGGTGATCTGACAGATAACCCCTGCGATGTCGTGCTGATGGATATTGAAATGCCCGGCATGAACGGCATAGAGGCCACAAGATTGATCCGTCAGCATTTCCCTGCACTGCAGGTATTGATACAAACCGTGTTTTTTGAAGATGAATATATTTTCAAAGCGATCTGTGCAGGTGCCGCGGGCTATATCCTCAAAAGCACCACACCCGCTGCCTATACGGAAGCGCTGGCAGATGTACATCGCGGAGGTTCACCCATGACACCCGGCATTGCGCGCCGCATGGTGGAATTGTTTCGCAACAACCTCGATACGGGGCAGGGCAAGGAGTACGGGTTGACGGAGAGGGAAAAGGTCATCCTGCAACACCTGGTATCAGGGAAGAGTTACAAAATGATCGCCGCCGCGGAGTTCATCTCCATCGACACGGTGAAGACGCATATCAAAAACCTGTATGCAAAGCTGCAGGTGCATTCCGCAGCAGAGGCCGTGGCGCTGGCGATGAGAGAGAGATTGAGTTAGTAAAATTGAAAATTAAAAAGTAAAAAGCTTCGTTCTCGTTCTCGTTCTTAGGAAGCAGGCATCCTGCCATCCAGCATCCCGATTTCAGGTCCCTTCGACCCTTCGACAGGCTCACTTCGACAGGCTCACTTCGACAGGCTCAGTGCAGGCAGTGCAGGCAGGGCAAGTACGCGCATTCGCTGCGCTCATGCGCTACTCAGGGACCATGTCGTACCGTTCAATTAAAAATTAAAAAAAGTGCGGATTTGCTCTCGTTCTCTTTCTCGCATCCAGCATCCAGTTCTCAGGGCCCTTCGACCCTTCGACAGGCTCACTTCGACAGGCTCAGTGCAAGCA
>JAEZAM010000142.1 GCA_023430465.1 Bacteroidota bacterium
GGGTACTGGGGTGCTGGGTGCTGGGTGCGGGATGACTGGATGCGGGATTCGGAATGAAATCTTTGCGGTCTTTGCTCACTTGCCCCCGAGGCTTCGGGGTTGCGTGCCGGCTTTACTTGCCGGCATATGCCGCTGTTTCCTGGTGGAGGATACCGGGCTCGAACCGGTCACCTCTAACATGCCATGCTAGCGCTCTACCAAATGAGCTAATCCCCCAAAAAAAAGAACGTCCTGCAGTTGCCTGCGGGACGCAAAAATAGGGATTGCAATTTATAAATCGCATCAACATTTCCCGGAAATTAATCTTCTCTTGTTTCCACCGGAACCACGGGGTGAATACCATTGGTGGCCGGCTCAGGACCTGCCGCCGGACTGGGCGCGGGTTTCTTATTTTTCTTTCCAAACAAACGGAAAAAGCCTCGCACCAGCTTATCCTTATTATCAGCCAGGATATGTGATGAAAAATTCTTTACAAGGAACGGCACCGCCAATTTGGTCAACCAGCCCGCGCGGCCCAGCAGCATTTTCTTAACTACCAGATCGATCAGGGTATTGGCCGTAGCCGACAATGCCCAGTTATTGTTTTTATCTCTGCTGGTGAATTTGCCCACCACAGAAAATGCAGCTTTTAGCGGAGCAAATTCCGTTTTGATATCCTGGATATCAGCACGCAGCAGTTCGCGTTGCGCCTTTAATAGTTGCTGCAGGCGCTCTTTTTCAGCCAGCAACTCATCGTACGTTGTAATCTTGTTACTCATAAATCTTGCGGATTATAGAATTTCGGATAAATGGGAAAACGATCCGTTTTCTCAATCCAACGATCACCAGCAGCAGCAAAATAAAAAATACAGAGCCCAGCACAAATCCAAGTGCACGGCTGCCGACAAGTTCTCCCAGCCACCACGACAAGGCTACGCCCAGGAAGCCAATAATGAAAAATCCCAGGATCGTGACTGCCATCAGCGCTACTGCGCCGGATGCCGCATTCGTGATCTTCTGGGTAATGGTGACAACTGATAGCTTGTAGAAAGTATCCGCCAGGTCTTCTACGTGATCGACCAGGTCGGCGGTCTTTTCTTTAAGATCATCCATGACAAGAGATTTTTGTGAAAATGAAATGGTGCAGGCTTGCGCCCGCACCATTTAAAATACTGTTATCAGCTAAGGCTCTCTTTCAATTTGTTCACCTTATCTTCTGCTGAAGCTTTTGCGCTTCTTGCTTCGTTGGAAGCGTCTTCTGCCGCTTCTTTACTTTTAGCCCAAAGGTTTGTCAGATTATCTGCCCAGTCGCCGGCTGTCTGACGAATTTTCTTACGCATATCGGTTCCTTTCTCAGGAGCGATCAGTAATCCTATGGCTACACCCGCTGCTGCTGCACCAAGAATGCCCAATAGTACTTTGTTTCTGGTTGTCATAATCTTATATTTTATCGTGAAGGAATAATGTTGTCCTTCATAACTCATAAAAAACCATACCAGAAGGAGGCATTGCAAAATGATTCATTTCTCTAAGCCCGCACTGCCATAAAACGCAGCAGCGACAAGGGTTTTCCAAAAAAAAGCCCCCGGTAAATTCCGGGGGTCAAAACGATGATCAGGTGGGGTTTATTCTCCCCATATTTCATCCTCACCTTTGAGCCATTTTTTGACCTGTTCTGTAGTGACGGATTTCGGCCGTTCGATAGCGAATCCAAGCGCCCGGTCCCAGCAAAGGCTCGCCAGAACACCCAGTGCACGGCTTACACCGAACAGGACCGTATAATATTCATATTCCTTCATGCCGAAGTGCACCAGCAGCGATCCGCTGTGTGCATCTACATTTGGCCAGGGATTCTTGATCTTTCCAAGTGATTGCAGTATTGGCGGCACAGCTTCATAAATATTCCAGACTGTATTCACCAGTTTATCATCCGCCATATGTTTTTTCCCAAACTCCATCTGCGCCGTGAACCGCGGATCGGTTTTCCGGAGCACGGCATGTCCATAACCGGGTACTACCTTGCCATTGCTCAGTGTTTTCTTTACATACTCCGCTATCTGTTCCTGCGTGGGAGAATCTGTACCCAACTCGGATTGCATTTCAAAAATCCACTTGATCACCTCCTGGTTGGCAAGCCCATGCAACGGACCGGCAAGGCCATTCATACCTGCAGCAAAACTGAGGTACGGGTCGCTGAGTGCCGAACCCACCAGGTGCGTGGTATGCGCAGAGACATTCCCCCCTTCGTGATCCGCATGGATGGTCATGTAAAGTCGCATCAGTTCTTTGAACGTATCATCCTCATATCCCAGCATATGGGCGAAGTTGCCTGCCCAGTCGAGCAATCCGTTTGGCTGGATATGCTCGCCGCCTTTGTATTTGCGGCGATAGATATACGCTGCGATCCGGGGAAGGCGGGCAATGAGATCCATGGAATCATCAAAAGTTGCCTCCCAGTAATCCTTCTTGCTGAACCCTGCGGCATATTTTTTTGCAAAAATGCTCTCTGTCTGCAGCGCCATCACACCCACTACAAATTGCGTCATCGGGTGAGTACTCAACGGTAATGCTTCAATGGTATGAAAAACGTGATTCGGTACATGGCTCCGACGCTGTAACACGGAAGTCACATGTTGTACATCCTCCTCGGTTGGCAATTCCCCAATCAACATCAGGTAGAATAATCCTTCTGGCAGGGGCTCGGAACCACCGGGAGCCTTTGGCAGTTTTTCCCGAAGTTCCGGAATCGAGTATCCGCGAAACCGGATGCCCTCCTGGGCGTCAAGCAGGGAGGTCTCACTCACCAGCCCGGTCATACCCCGCATCCCCTGATATATCTGCGAGAGGGTCACCTCACCTATTTTCTTCGTCCCATGTTCCTTAAGCAGATCTTTGATCTCGGCTCCAAGCTGATCAGATTTGGCCTTAAACCTTTCCTTTAATATACCCATGACGTATGGTTTAATATTTCATTATGGCAAAGTGGTAAAGTTAGTCATTGACTCATGTCAAACAAAAATTAGGACGAGAATGTTCGTCGCTGATGCAGAAGTATAACATTGAACAGAAATTACTTAGGAGTTCTTCTATACATCCAGTAAGCCACAATGGAAAAAACAATGTTGGGTAACCAGGCCGCCAGCAGTGGAGGAAAATCACTTTTTGTGGCGAATACCGTGGAGAACCGGTCAGACATGATGAATAGCGCAGCGGTCACGATCCCGATTGCGAGGTGCATACCACTTCCCCCTCTTGTTTTCCGGCTGGCAATCACGACCCCGATGAAAGTAAGCAGCACCACGGCCGCTGGCGTGGCGGTTCTCCTGTAGCGTTCTACCTGGTAGGCGCTCAACCCCTCCGTGCCGCGAACTTCCTCCCTTCGGATGAAGGCTGCCAGTTCGGGGGTTGTCAGTTTATCCTTGAGATAATCATCCTTGCGAAGCTCGGCCGGACGAAGGCTGATATTGAGGGGCATCGTGTCGATCTTTCGCGTCCTTTCTCCCATTGAATCCACCTGGCGTTCAATGGCATTGACCAGGATCCACTGGTTCTTTTTTTGATTCCAGGTGATCGTATTCGAGCGAAGATTATAATATACCTCGTTATTACGCACTTTATCCATGAAGAACCTGTTGGCAGTTCTGCTGGCTGTATCATAATTACGCAACCCAATGAACGTGTTGGAATCTATCCGCAGATAGTAACAATCACGGCAGCTCCGGGTCTGATCGATCTTGGTCGGGTCATTTTTATCAATATAGTTGGCCTGGAAAGCACTGCGGATGGCATTGGCTTTCGGGATAAGGTACCGGTTGCCGAAAAAGAGGATCAATCCTAGGAAGAGACCGCCCGCGAGGTAAGGGCGAAGCATGCGATGGTAACTTGTACCACTGGCGAGAATGGCAATGATCTCAGAACGGGTAGCCATTTTGCTGGTAAAAAATATCACGGCGATGAACACGAACAGCGGAAAAAGCAGGCCCCAGATATAGGGCACGAATCCGAAATAATACTGTTTGATGATCTGCGAGGTGCTTAGGCCGGTCTTTACGAAGTCATCTGTTTTCTCGCTGCTGTCGACCGCCACTGCCACCACCATGAACAACATCATGCAGAAAAAAAAGGTAACCAGGAATTTCTTCAGTATATACCAGTCGAGCTTGCCCATTGATGGTTTTTAGTGGCTGATCTTTGGAGATGCGAAGTAACATAATTCCTACAGAATCATTTGTGAAAAGCTGGGGGCTGGGGACTGGGGACTGGATGCTGGAT
>JAEZAM010000147.1 GCA_023430465.1 Bacteroidota bacterium
GGGTACTGGATGCTGGGTACTTGATGCTGGGTACTGGGTGCTGGATCCTGGATGCTGGGCCTGTCGAAGGGTGCGGGATGCTGGTTGTCTGAAACCTTCGCTTTCCGGTATTTTCTGTACGTTTGCTCGCTTAATCAACTAATATGGCCACGGAGCTTTCGCAGCGTATCAAAGAGACCGTCAGTTTTTTGCAGACCCAGTATTCTGATAAACCGGAAGCCGGCATCGTATTGGGCAGCGGGCTGGGCAATTTTACCAGCTCGATCCAGATCGAGAAAGAAGTGGCCTATGGTGATATTCCGCATTTTCCCGTATCAACCGTGGAAGGGCACAAGGGTAAACTAATCTTTGGCACGCTCAGCGGCAAGAAGATTGTAGCGATGGCCGGCCGGTTTCATTACTATGAAGGTTATTCCGCCCAGGATGTGGTGTATCCTATCCGGGTGATGAAGGCACTGGGCATTCATACACTCTTCCTTTCCAACGCAGCCGGCGGGGTTAATCCTGCCTATAAGGTCGGTGACCTGATGATCATTCGTGATCATATCAGTTTCTTTACACCCAATCCCCTGATCGGGAAAAATGATCCGGCAATGGGTCCGCGCTTTCCGGATATGAGCGAACCTTACAACAAGAAACTTGTTGCCCGGGCCAGAGAAATTGCCGGACGAAATAACTTCCCCATCAATGAGGGAGTTTATGTGGCCGTTACCGGACCGACATTTGAAACAAGAGCAGAATATAAACTCATTCACATACTAGGTGGTGACGTGGTGGGCATGAGCACCGTGCAGGAAGCCATTGTTGCTAATCACATGGGTATCGACGTATTTGCGATCAGCATTGTGACGGATGTCGGCATTCGTGAAGAAGAGAATGTGATCACCCATGAAGAAGTGCTGGAAGCGGCGAGGGCTGCCGAGCCCAAACTGGCGCTGCTCTTCACCGAACTGGTCGCTGGCATTTAACAATATTAATAGGTCGCGGATCACGGCACATGCCGTAATTTGCCATTCAATACGCTACTCCTGGCTAAACTATCTCCATACCTGCTTGTTTTCCTGTTGCTTTGTTCCGTTTCCGCTTTTTCGCAAAATGACATGATACGCGGAGCGGGGGGGAGGTTGAAGCAACTTGGTGGCCAGATGTCCAGCCGTACACCGGGTACCGACAGCCTGCAGCGAAGAAACAAAAACGAGGATTCCATTACGATCCGGTTCCGCTACCTCGATTCCACACGGGTGTTTATGTTGGATTCATCCATCGCAGATTACACCCGGCGGTTTCCGATACCGGCAACAAATATTTTCCTGGGCAATACCGGCAGTGCATCCCGGTCGCTGTTGTTTTCTCCCTGGATGCAGGCAGGATGGGATCCGGGATTTCACGCTTTTGATATTTATAAATGGACAACCGACAAAGTGCGGTTCTTCAATACCACCCGGCCTTATTCTGAACTCAATTATCAGCTCGCCTCCCGCTCGGAGCAGATCATCGAGATCGTGCATACACAGAATATCAAACCCAACTGGAATTTCCTTCTTCAATATCGCCTGATCAATTCACCGGGAACGTTCAAGAATCAAAAGACCAATCATAACAACTACCTGCTTACCACCTGGTACCAATCGCTGAACAAGCGATATAATTTATATGGTATCGTACTGGCTAACCGGTTGCAGGCAGGGGAGAATGGGGGCATACAGGATACCACTGATTTTCTCAATGATCCGGATTTTACGGACAGGTTCAACATTTCCACCAAGCTCGGAGGTGATCCTGATTTTCGGCGGAGCATTTTCTCAACGGATGTAGGTACCGGCAACCGATACACCGAGATCAATTTCCTGCTGCGCCAGCAATATGATTTTGGAAGAAAGGATTCCTTAGTCACCGACTCAACGGTAATACCACTCTTTTATCCACGCCTGCGTTTTGAACATACACTGCGCTACAACACCCTGACATATAATTTCAGGGACTATGTAGCTGATTCATCCTATTACCAGGATTATTATGCGCAGACCTTGCGCTTTCCGGTGGATAGTTTTGAAGTGCAGGACAAATGGCGCGAACTGGTCAACGATTTCTCCATCTACCAGTTCCCTGATGCCAATAACCTGCACCAATTCATCAAGGCTGGTGCCACCCTGCAGAACATGACGCTGGATAACCGCAAGGCCAACAGCAAGCTGTACAACATATCTGGTCACCTGGAATACCGCAACCGCAGCAAGAACCAGAAATGGGACATAGAAGCAAACGGTCGCATCTACTTCGCGGGCTTTAATGCCGGTGACTACCATGCCTATGCCAGCCTGCAAAGATTTGTGGGAAAAAGAAAAGGCTATGCGTTGATCGGTTTTGAAAATGTGAACCGCACCCCGGATTTCATCTATGATAGCCGGAGTGAATTCAACTTTCTAACAGCTAATCCCGGCTTCAAAAAAGAAAATACCGCGCATGCATTTGCATCGCTGTACCAGCCGGCGCTGAAATTGAAACTTAGCGGGGATTATTATGTAGTCACCAATTATAGTTACCTGCGCGGGTTCTATGAACTTAGCCAGGAGTCGACCCTTTTCAATTTACTCCGGATCAGCGCTCATAAAACGTTCCGGATAGGTCGCTGGTGGAACTGGCATTCTGAAGTGTATTTCCAGCAGAAGCTGGGCGATGCGCCCGTGAATGTTCCGTTGGTTTATACCAGGAACCGGATCGGGTATGAGGGTAACCTTGGATTTAAGAACCTGGATATCGCCTTTGGTGCGGAGTTCAGGTATCATACTCCTTACGAGGCGGATAACTATTCTCCCATACTGGGCAAGTTTTCTTACCAGGATACCACGGAGATCCGGAACCGGCCCGACATCGCGGCTTATGTCCACTTCCGTATCAAATCATTCAAGCTCTATTTCCGCGCTGAGAACCTGAATACGGCCGAATTCAATGATGGGTTTGGATTTACGCGTAACAACCTGGCAGCCACGGGCTATCCTTACCCCGGCATGATCCTCCGATTTGGAATTTATTGGGCTTTTGTTAACTGATTGAAAAAAGCCGGGGCAATAGCCTGGCAGCATTTTGATTCTCCGGTTTTGCGAGTATCTTTGCAATGATGAAAAAGCCGTTGTTTGCAATATTGCTGGTTTGGTACATGGTCCTCACGAGTGGCCTTGCTATCAGCTTCCATTATTGCATGAACCGGCTGGATTCAACTACCATTTTTGCAGCAACGGATGATACATGTGGCAGATGCGGGATGCATGTAGATGAGGCAAAGGGCTGCTGCCGGGAAGAGGTCAAACTGGTGAAACTGGATGACGATCATCAGCTCAGTGCGCTGGTGGATTTCAGTATTTCACAGCCTGTTGTGGAAGCACCTGTTTCCTTTGCCGAAAATGCTTCACTCATTGCCTCGAATAAGGCCTGGATGCCTGCTGCGGTTCGGCCTCCGCCCCCTGATTCCGGTCCGCAAATTTATCTCGCCAATCGCGTTTTCAGAATCTGATATTGTTAGCCACTCCGTTCAGCCTCAATGGGCATGTATTTATATTACTAACAAACAGATTCAACTCAATTATATGAAATCGTTCAAATTATTTGGCGTAATCGCTATCGCACTTCTTACAACTACAGTTTCCCAGGCACAATCAAAGAAAGAATCAATTACCGTCAATGGTAATTGTGGCATGTGCAAATCCACCATCGAAAAAGCGGCAAAATCTGCAGGGGCCTCTGAAGCGTCATGGGATGCGGACGCAAAGACACTGACGGTCACTTATGCATCAGCGTCTTCTAGTTCTGCCAAAATCCAGCAGGCCGTTGCTGCTGCCGGATATGATACAAGAGATATAAAAGCTTCTGATGCGGCTTATGACAAACTGCATGGCTGCTGCAAATATGATCGCGAAAAATCTCCAAAGCTGGCGACCACCTGCGAGATGAAGGATGGCAAATGCCTGGGTGAAGCAGCTTGTATGGAAAAAGGTTGCTGCAAATCCAAGGCGGAGTGTGCGGAGAAAGGATGCTGCCATGCAAAAGCAGGCGATGCTGCAAGCTGTTCACAAAACTGCGATCACAAGAATCACGCGGCAAAATCAGACGCAAAGGCGACAGGTTCGAAGAGCTGCTGCGCTGCTCACTAAACGTTCAATCATAACCCAAATATTACTCTCATGAAATACATTTTTTCATTGATGGTAACATTGGTTATAGCAGCAGGAGCGAAGGCTCAGTTTACAAAGGCTGATCTCCAGGCGACAGGTCTTACCTGTGCCATGTGTAGCAATGCCATCAACAAGGCATTACTTGCCCTCCCTGCTGTAGAATCAGTGAAGCCGGAAATCAAGACTTCATCATTTCATATCGTATTTAAAAGTACACAGGAAGCCACTATAGCTGACCAGATCAGGAAAGCGGTGGAAGATGCGGGTTTTTCAGTAGGAAGCCTTGGACTTACGGGTAACTTCAGCGGCGTTACCGTGAAGAACGATGAGCACGTCAACGTTGGTTCGCAAGTACTCCATTTTGTGGACGTGAAGGACCAGGTGCTCGATGGCACTGCGACCGTACAGGTCGTGGATAAGGATTTCCTGACTGCGAAAAAGTACAAGAAGATCCGCGGTGCAACGAAGATGGAATGCATCAACACCGGCACATCGTCTGCGTGCTGCACCAGTGCAGGCGTCGCTCCGGGTAAGAGAATTTTCCACGTTACTATTTAATCATTAATAATACACCCTCCGGCTGGAGGGTGTATTTCCATTTATGCGACTAAAAACAATCATTTTTTCAGCAGTAATTGCACTGTTGTCACTGACCGCGCGCGGGCAGGTGGCAAATATTATGGATCCCAGGCTGGTCATAGCTTTGCCGACACCCGCTGGTGATACACTTCCATTGTCATCGTTGAAAGGTAAAGTGGTGTTGCTTGATTTCTGGGCGAGCTGGTGCATTCCCTGTCGCCTGGCCAACCGAAAGTTGGTTAATCTCTATTCCAAATACAAAAAAGACGGTTTTGAGATATACAGTGTGTCCGTAGATGAGGAGAGGGATAGCTGGGTCAGGGCCATTGCCAAGGATAAAATAAAATGGCTGCAGGTGAATGACAATGCCGGCACGATGGCAGAGTCGGTGATGCGGTGGAATGTATCGGTGTTGCCAACGACCTTTCTTATTAATCGTAAGGGGGATGTGGTAGCGATCGACCTGGAGGGCCGTGAGCTTGAAAAGACGATACGTGCGCTGCTGAAAGAGTGATCACTCTTTTATCATGAAATATCTATTTACTATCAGTATACTGGTGGCCTGCCTGCGGCTTCCTGCGCAGGAACTATATGTTTATACCGAACCCGCATCCAACGTGCCGGCCAGGTCGATCAGCGGCGCATTGACATTGCAATACATATCCAGCCAGTTTCCCGAGCAGCGGCCGATGCAACGATTGTTGCCGGCAATTAAATTTGGCCTGAGCAAATCGGTGATGATCACTGCCGGTGCGTCGTTTGCCGATATGCACACCAGGCAGTTTCGCTGGGAATCCGTATACCTGTATGGGAAATACCGGTTCCTTTCTAAAGACGAACTGCACAGTCATTTCCGCATGGCAGTGTTTGGCGAAGTGGCCAAAAGCAGAAGTCCGTTTCATTATGATGAGGTAAGCCTGCAGGGTGACCGGTCAGGGGCGCTCTTGGGTGTGGTGGCTACGCAGCTCTGGAACAAGTTGGCAATATCGGGCAGTGTCAGTCATACCCAGGTGTTTGACAAGGCACGTCGGAAATCGGATGTGATCTATGTACCGTCCCGCATTTACCAGTACATGAATTATTCGCTCTCTGCAGGATATCTCGTGTTACCCGTGCAGTATACAAGTTATAAGCAGACCAACCTGAATCTTTACGCGGAGCTGCTGGCGCAGCAGTCGCTTGACCGGCGGGCATATTTCGTAGATCTGGCTCCGGCCGTACAGCTCATCTTCAACAGCAATACAAAGGTGAACCTGGGTTACCGGTTCAAGCTCGCGACCGATATGGAGCGGATGGGGAGGAATAGCTTCCAGTTGACGATCGAGCGGACCTTGCTAAACGCTATCGGAGGAAATTCAAAAGTCAAAACTCAAAAGTAAAAAGAGTGCACCTACGCACCCTGCCGGCAGGCAGGCGGGTCGGCTTAGCACGCTTTCCCCAAAATTCATTACATTTGTCTAAATAATATTTTAGGCGTGTCTAAACATTTATTTAGTCGAAGCTCAATGAATCGGGTTCTTTGCCTATTTATTTCACTTCTCTTCACCCAGGCTGCAACTGCCCAGGTGATACATGGTGAGGTGAGAGATGCCGGCTCGGGAACGCCTGTGCCTGCCACCATATCAAGCGCCGATTGCAGCCGCCTGCAAGCCTGTGATGCCCGTGGAAGGTTTACCTGGAACCTTGCCGGGGACTCTGTCCTGCTGATCAGTGCGGTAGGCTACCGGACCACCAGGGCTGCTGTTACCACCGGAGAACATCTGCAGATCATGCTTGTACCCGATGGTCGCGAGATGGATGCGGTGGTGGTAACAGGCACCATGCGCGCGGTGAGCCGATCCGAAAGTCCGGTTGCTGTGGAAGTATTCACGCCCCAGTTTTTCAAAAAGAACCCTACGCCCAGCATTTTTGAATCTTTACAAAACGTAAATGGCGTTCGCCCCCAGCTAAACTGCAGCGTTTGCAATACAGGGGATATTCACATCAACGGGCTCGAAGGTCCTTACACCATGATCACGATAGATGGAATGCCGATCGTAAGCAGCCTTGCCTCTGTGTACGGTCTGTTTGGGATACCGACTCAACTGATCGAACGGGTGGAAATTGTAAAGGGCCCTGCTTCGGGTCTTTACGGGGCAGAGGCGATCGGTGGCCTGATTAATGTGATCACAAAGACTCCCGAGAAAGCGCCGCTTTTTGCTGCCAACCTGATGAGCACGAGCTGGCTGGAGCATTCTGCAGATATGGGCGTTAAAATTAAAGCCGGCAAAAATGCCACTTCACTTCTTGGTGTGAATTATTTCAAATACGGGAACAAAGAAGATAATAACAAGGATCAATTTACCGATGTAACCCTCCAGCATCGAGTTTCTATATTCAACAAGTGGTCATTTACCCGTAAACACCAGCGCACCGCTTCGCTCGCTGCGCGGTATTTCTATGAAGACCGGTGGGGAGGAGATATGCGGTACAACCGCTCTTTTCGTGGTGGCGACAGCGTTTATGGCGAAAGTATATTCACGAACCGGTATGAGTTGATCGGCAACTATCAGTTGCCAACAGCCGAGCAGTTGGTCTTGTCGTTTTCCGGAACATGGCACGATCAGAACTCCTACTACGGCGTGGTGCCGTATATGGGAAAACAGGGCATTCTGTTTGGTCAGCTCGTTTGGAGTCATGATCTAAGGCAACGACATCACCTGCTCGCCGGGCTTGCGCTGCGCTATAATTATTACGACGACAATTCCACAGCTACAATAGATACACTCACAACCCGCAACCGGCCGGATCGGTATATTATCCCGGGTATTTTTGTCCAGGATGAATGGAAGATCAGCAATGATCACCTGGTTTTGCTGGGCATGCGACTCGATCAGCACAATGTACATGGTACGATCACAACGCCGCGTATCGCGTGGAAATGGTCGATGCCTGGCCAGCAGATTCTCCGCCTTAACATGGGAACGGGTTTCAGGGTGGTCAGTCTTTTCACGGAAGATCATGCTGCGCTCACCGGGGCACGGGTTGTCGAGATTCGAGAGTCGCTCAATCCGGAAAGGAGTTATAATGTCAACCTCAACTATACCCGCCAGTATCGCCGGGGCAAAACCGCTCTTGGTATCGATGCCTCTGCATGGTACAGTCATTTTACCAACCAGATAATAGCCAACTATGATACGGATCCGGCAAAGATCATTTACGATAACCTGGATGGGTATGCTTCATCGAAAGGTATCACGCTGAATCTTGAATTAAATGTGGGCAACAGGCTGAAGTCGATGCTGGGCACCACCTTGCAGGATGTAACTAAAACAGAAAAGAACAGTTCAGGTAAAAAGGAAACGGTCAGGCCGATGTTGACCGAGGAATGGAGCGGTACCTGGTCGGTATCGTACAGTTTCCCGCGGATCGGTCTTTCCGTGGATTATACTGGTAATCTGTATGGTCCGATGCGATTGCCACTGGTTTCGCCCACTGACCCGCGTCCCGGGTATTCACCGGTCTGGAGTTTACAAAATATTCAGCTTACAAAATTGCTGAGCAGGGGTATCGAAATATTCGGCGGCGTGAAGAACCTGCTCAATTGGACCCCTGCACGGCATGTACCTTTCCTGATCGCCCGGTCGGAGGATCCATTCGATAAGCAGGTTACCTATGATCCTTCGGGAAATATTGTCGCCACGCCGGCCAATCCCTACGCATTAAGTTTCGACCCTTCCTACGCTTACGCACCCAACCAGGGAATACGGGTGTTTGCGGGGATGAGGCTGACGGTGAGATAGGGGGATGCTGGATGGCTGGATGCTGGGTACTGGGTACTGGGTGCTGGGTGCTGGGGACTGGGGACTGGATGCTGG
>JAEZAM010000036.1 GCA_023430465.1 Bacteroidota bacterium
CCCAATGCGAGGGGAAATGATAGAGGATCCAGAGGTCTATAAATGAAAAACCCACCGCCATGATAGCTACGGTGGGCGGAGGCGGAGACGGCGAGATTCGAACTCGCGATACAGTTTCCCGTATACACACTTTCTCCCGACACGTCGGGACTCCTTCAACCACCCACGGCACGACTTCAAATAAGTCCGGATAACTTAACAATGTTGTAGAAAACAGAAGCCCACCGCTATGAAAGCTACGGTGGGCAAAAGCGGAGACGGCGAGATTCGAACTCGCGATACAGTTTCCCGTATACACACTTTCCAGGCGTGCTCCTTCAACCACTCGGACACGTCTCCAGTTAAAGAATTAAGGGCTGTAAAAATACGGGTTAGTAGCCTTATAAACGGAATAAATTTTTCGCATTTTGCGTCGTTACCTCTGCCACTTTATCCACCGACATCTCCTGAATATCAGCCACCTTCTGCGCCACATGCACCATCAACGATGGTTTATTCTGCTTGCCCCGGTATGGTACTGGCGCCAGGTAGGGCGCATCCGTCTCCAACACAATCCGGCTCAGATCCAACTCCCGCAACACAGCATCCAGTCCGCTGTTTTTAAACGTCACCACGCCACCAATTCCCAGATAAAAACCCAACTCCATCACCCGCTTCGCCTGCTCTACCGTGCCTGAAAAACAATGAAATACACCGGTCAACCGCCCATCCTGCATCTCCCGGATCACCTCAATGCACTCATCCGTCGAATTCCTTGAATGGATCACAATGGGCAACTGGTAATCCCGCGCCAGTTCCGCCTGGCGACGAAATGCCGCATACTGCTGCTCTTTGAAGGTGAGATCCCAGTAGAAATCCAGCCCTGTTTCCCCTATGGCTACAAACTTATTCTGCGCCAGGTATTCCTCGATCAGCCGCATCTCTGTTTCCCAGCCAGCCTTGACCGAGCAAGGGTGCAAACCCATCATCGGCAAACATTCCCCCGGAAACCTCTCCTCCAGTGCCAGCATCGCGTCATGGGTAGTGCTGTCGATCGCTGGCATCAGGATCGGCGAAATCCCCGCCTGTAGGGCTTCCTGGACAATTTGCTCTTTATTGTTCCCAAAGTCTTCGCTGTAAATATGCGCATGTGTATCGATCAGCTTCACCGTGCTATTTTTTGTAATGCCCGCCCATCCCGGCATTGGCGTACGCAAACAGTTTGGAAATAGTTTGCATAAATGAAAAAATAATTTACCTTTAAACCAGTTTTCATAGGGTACGGATTAAAAACGGGCCAGGGTTTCTACCCAGGCCCTAACTTTTTCTACCAGTCTCGATTCGTTTATCTTCTTCTTCTCCTTCATTAATTTCTTTCGCTATCATCGGCACTGCATGTTCATTCAATCCACAAAATTGATACCCGCGCTGATCAAAATATTGCAACACACGCGGCAGTGTATACTTTAATTTTTCAAAAGCTTTCTCACTGTCATGAAACACCACTATTGATCCTTTGCCCGCATTCAAAATCACATTTTGCAGGCATCGCTCATTATCTATGTCTACATCAAAATCGCCGCTAATCACATCCCACATTACAATGCGGCTGTCTGCACCCAACAACGTTTTCACCTGTCTTGCCTGAAAACTGCTTATGCGCCCGTATGGTGGTCGAAACAACCGTGAGTCAATGTGCTTTTGTGCCTCCGCAACATCGTTCACATAAGCAGCATCTGCTGTCTTCCATCCGTTCAAATGGTGTTGCGTGTGATTGCCGACAGTATGCCCTTCGTCAAGGATACGTTGATAAATTGCTGGATGAGCAAGTACGTTTTTGCCGATACAAAAAAAACTGCCTGTGGCTCCATATTGCTTGAGCAGGTCAAGCACAAAAGGTGTGGCTAGCGGATGTGGACCGTCATCAAAACTGAGATAGATCTTATTATCCTCCACCGGTATACTCCAGGTATAACCGCCATAGATCTTTTTCAGCCACCAGGGGGTTTTGACAAAATATTTCACGGATGCAAGATACAAAGAGACCAAATGTGAGTGGTTGAAGAAGTCCCGACATGTCGGGAGAAAGTTGTATATGGGAAACTGTATCGCGAGTTCGAATCTCGCCGTCTCCGCTCTACCGCAGGCGGGTTTTTCATTTATTGACTGTGGATCCTCTATCATTTACCCTTCCCATAGGGTGGTTGAAGGAGTCCCGACGTGTCGGGAGAAAGTTGTATACGGGAAACTGTATCGCGAGTTCGAATCTCGCCGTCTCCGCCTTCGCCCGCCATAGCTTTAGCGACGGCGGGTTTTTCATTTATTGACCTGTGGTTCCTCTATCATTTATCCCTCGCAATGAGTGGTTGAACAAGTCCCGACGTGTCGGGAGAAAGTTGTATACGGGAAACTGTATCGCGAGTTCGAATCTCGCCGTCTCCGCTTCTGCCCACCGTAGCTTTCATAGCGGTGGGCTTCTGTTTTCTACAACACTCTATCCAAACAGAAAAAACGCAGATTGCTCCGTCATTTATTCCCCTTTTTTCTTCGAGGCGTGTCGGACATTTATCGGACTGGAAGCGTGACATGAATTAAATATCCGGGCTTAATAAAGCAAGACGTGGCAGGCTAAAAAATGCCAGCAACCATATCCGTCAAGAAATAATACTTGGAATTAGCCAATCGCTTAATGGCCTTTGTTAACTAATAGCTTAACTTTGACTCGAAAATGTGAAATTTTTGCACAATCGTTGGATGGGAAACGGGCTGTCTGTATCGACATGCAAAACAAGAAGGAAATCCTGGCATTTGTTATGCAGTCGCCGCGCTATCGGAAAAAATGGTTGCATATCGTTCAGTTGATTCTGGAAGGCCACAAGAATACGGAGCTATACGATAAAGAGGACATTAACGATAAATGCAAAGATGTAACAGCCATGAAGTTCTTTAAAGGCCAGGAAAATGACCGCATCTACTGTAAGGAGCAAAAAACATCAGAGGGTGTTTTGATCGTAGTGACAGCAGAAATTTACTCGAAGAAGAAATCTGACAAGGTAAGCAAAAAAGAAATCCCAATCATCGAAAAAGTGGCTCGTTATGAATACAAAATTGAACAACATGAAGGTTAATCCGGAGTATGAAGCGTTGTTTTCATTTGGATCAAAAAAAGAAAAGATCGAACATGATGCCCAAATGATTTCTTATCGCATCTTGAGTGAAGTAGAAAAGGTATGCGAGGAAAACAAGATCAATAAAAAAACCCTGGCGGAAATGGTAGGTACCTCACGGAGTTATATTACACAATTGTTTCGCGGAACAAAGCAGGTTAATACTGATATAATGGCAAGATTTGAGGAGGCTTTAAATATCAGCTTTCAGATTAAAGTCAAGTTGAATAAAGAGTCGCAGAAGGCGTATCCGGCGAAGCAGATGCCGGTAGGATTTTTTGACAGGGGACCAGTCGGCTTGAATAATTTGATTGAAAAAAAGAAACAGGTTGAAATTGGAAGTAAGAGAATAACGAAGGTTGTAAGTCGGAAAGCAAGCGTAAAGCGAGTAAATCAAAAAAATAACACCAATGCAATAAGGCATGTGTAATGGAGTCTAAACAATGTTCAATAGTGACTGAAAGCGATTTTTTCATGAAGAAAATCAAACTCAATTAAACCGCTGCCTGAACGCCTGCGGGGATAAACTGGTTTTTTTCTTAAACAGTGTGCTGAACGACTGGGCATGTTCAAACCCCAGCGCATAGGCGATCTCGCTTACTGTAAGATCGGTCGTCGTAAGTTTTTCCTTCGCCAGCGAAATCAATTTCTCATGAATGTGCTGCTGCGTATTCTGACCCGTATGCACGCGAAGCAGATCGCTCAGATAATTTGGCGACAGGTTCATCTTTGCAGCGAGATACTGTACAGTCAGTAATCCCTCCGCACCGCTCCGGTAATATTCGTCCAAAAGTTGTTCGAACCTCGTCAACAGATCTGAATTGTTATTCTTCCGCGTGAGGAACTGACGCTCATAAAAACGATCCGAATATTTCAGCAACGTTTCGATCTGTGTCAGAATGATCTCCTGGGTGTGCTTATCGATATGCCCACATTCCTTGTCGATGTTATGAAGGATCGCGATCAGGTCATTTTCTTCTTCCGCTGAAAGATGCAGCGCCTCATTTACCGCGTAATCAAAGAAGCCATACTGGTGAATGCTGGTCGCGAGGTGATGATGCAGCAGGAAGTCGGGGTGAAATATCAGCAGATAGCCCGCCCCGCATTCCGTATTCTGCAAATCGAGTTGTTGCACCTGGTTTGGCGCGGTGAAACTCAGCACGCCTTTATCGTAATCATAATGCTGCTGGCCATACCTGATCTTCCCTTTGGCATCACGTTTAAGTGCCACGCAATAGAATCTATTTACAAATCCCTTCCACACCTCATCTTCCAAAAAAATGCTTTCAGCCAGGTTAACCACGCTTACCAGCGGATGCCGCGGTTCGGGGAGCGACAGCAGGCGGTGAAATTCCGATATCGTGTTGATCGTGTTCATAACAGTATTAATCAATGAGGCCCATGCTGAACTCATCGTAAGGCGCACCCGTATCAGTTCCCAGGGGTACGATGCTTTCCAGTTGCGCAACTTCCGCTTCCGTCAATACAATATTGGTGGCGGCTATATTCTGTTCCACGTACTTTCTGCGTTTTGTTCCTGGTATCGGCAAAATACCTTTACTCAGGATCCAGGCCAAAGCCAATTGCGAGGACGGGACATTTTTGGACGCAGCCATTGCTTCGATCGCTTTCACCAGCTCGATATTCTTTTTGAACATCTCGCCCTGGAAACGCGGGATGGCCCGGCGGAAATCATTCTCCGGGAGGTCGTCGATACTTTTGATCTGCCCCGACAAAAATCCGCGGCCCAGCGGAGAGTAGGCTACAAATCCTATACCCAGTTCTTTCAGCGTGTTTAACACGCCGCGTTCTTCTACGGTTCGCTCAAACAAAGAATATTCGCTTTGTACAGCGGTGATCGGATGTACCGCATGTGCCCGTTTCACTGTTTCGGATGACACTTCCGACAGACCGATGTAACCAACCTTCCCTTCTTTTACCAATGCCGCCATGGCATCGACCGTTTCCTCGATCGGTGTATTCTTATCTAGGCGATGCAGGTAATACAGATCGATGTAGTCAGTATCCAGGTTCTTAAGCGAACGCTCCAGTGATTTCTTTACATAATCTTTCTTGCCGTTGATGGCCCACGTTACCTTGTTGTTGTCATCGATCTCCCAGCCAAATTTGGTGGCCAGGATATAGCGGTCACGATTGCCGCGGATCGCTTTGGCGATGAGTTGTTCATTTTTAAACGGACCGTAGAGATCAGCAGTATCGAGGAAATTACCGCCGAGTTCGAGAGAACGGTGGATTGTCGCGATGGCCTCCTGTTCATCTGCAGGCCCATACATATTGCCTTCTTCGAAGCCGGTCATGCCCATACAGCCAAGACCGATGATGGGTACAACCAGACCCTGGCTGCCCAATGCTTTTTGTTTTATTTTCATGAGCCAAAGCTCCGTAAAGATGAAGATGAGCATGTATGCAAATCCCGGATGTCCGTAAGCAAATCAACGAGGTGTCTGCACTCCCGCCGGCACGCAAAGCCGCAAAGTGAGCCAAGAGCGCAAAAGGGAGCGTCTGTGCAGGCAGGTTCGCACTCCGGACTCTTCTTACTCTCGCCACGGTCCATTGGCCGTGAAATGTGCAAAGACACCTGAAGTGCTGTAACGCGAATCGAGATTGGCAGATTTCCCAAATATTACATAACTGCCATGATAGCTTATCGAAGGGCGGCCTACATAGCTTCCCTTTACATCACTGACTGCAGTCTTTTTTCCTGTGACCCGGTTGTGCAACACAATGTTTGATCCCGGTACGCCCAGATTCGTTGCCTTGGTCGGGAATGCGATCCAGGTTCCATCATAGCTGATCGCTATGCGCTCACCCTGCTCGATCGGGCTGTCGCCATTCGATGGCTCATCATCCGCGAAGCTCGCCACCACTACTTTACCCGTCTCTATTTCCACCACGAATACATCCTGGAAATTATTATTATCACCAGGTACCATGTTGCTGGCAGTGGTGACAAAGGCTACATACCTGCCATCGCCCGACAAAGCAGATGACACCTGCCGCGATGCAGATTCACTCCCTCCATTTCGCTCCTGTCCATCATGGGTCAGGCTTACTCGCCTCAGGCCGGCCTTCCCGCGTTCCCATAGAAATATATCCCATAGCCCGTTGTTGTCATTCGGCACAAGTGTATTCGTCGGTGAACAAAAGCTTACCCTCGCACCATCATAGTTGATGCTTGCCTTATAGCCATTACCACCTGTTTTTTGAGCGGGATCAACGCTTATCATCTCCGTCTTGCCTGAATTCAGATCATGTATGAAGATATTGGCAAGCGAACGACCCTTCGGCGTCGATGATAAATTGCTGGCAGGAGAAGTGAACACGACAAACTTTCCATTGCCCGATATAGATGCGTCAAAACTCTCCGCATCGGCAGCGCCACCTGTTGATGACCGGCTCACCAGCTTTAATGATTGTGTGGCTGCATTCCAGAGGAAGATATCCTTGACGTTGTTGTTGTCACCCGCAACAAGATTCGTAGCGCGTGACTCGAACACCACCGTCTGCCCATCCGAAGAGATGGACGGTTCCGCGCAATCACCATTTCCCTGCTCACCTGCCGCCGTTGCTGAAACAAGTTTTGTTATACCTGTATTTCGGTCACGCCAGAACACCTGCCTGAATTTGCCATCCGACCCCGCCAAATTTTTTGTGTTTGAAATAAATACCACATATCTGCCTTCTTCTTTTCCTGTCCCACCCACCGCCGGCGCAAACGACTCATAGAAAGTGCTCATTACCTTATCATCGCTGCTTCGCGTGAGCAGTTCATATCGGTAATCAACACCAACACGGAACGTATTTCCTTCTGCTGAAATCCGGCCTTTTCCCGGCTCAACGGCAGCCTTCATGTTCGCAGGAATATTTTTTATGGCTATTGAATATTCTTCGCCAATTTTCCATTGCCGTGTAAAACGGACTGGACTGGTGTTGTAAATTTTCCCGGCCTGCGATGGTGAAGTGACGGAAAGATTATTCCCGCTATTGGCCACAAGACCGACTGTCGCTCCTACAGGGGCACTCACTGTGCCGCCAAGGACGAATGTTTTTCCTGAACGAGTTGACGATGTCTCTTTGCCGTTCTGAGTGACGGGAGCAGGAGTTGACGTTTCAGGTTTTCTCGCCGGGGACTTGAGGTTTTGCTTCGAAGTCGCCGGTTCATTTATTTCCTTCTTTGCGGCTGCCGGCCCGTTGTATGTTGTTGGCGCAGATTTTCCAATGAGTGATTGGAGGTAGCCCGGTTGAACCAGTTCGCTTATATCACCCGCAAAATTTTCAGAAACCACGTCCGAAGGGTTAAATATAATCCTCGCTTCTATCAACTGCGGCACCGAGGCTGCGAGTGTTTTCCTGAAATAATTTCTGTTTGGTTTCACCAGTATCTCCGCATCCCTTGACGGGCTGTCCGAGAAAGTATAATCGAGATGGTTCTGTGTGCTTTTTATTACGATCGCACGCTTATCCAGTTCTTCGCTGGATGCATTCGATTGCTGGTTTACTTTATCAAGTGCCGAAGTCAGATTTTTCACATTGCTGTCGTGTGCCTGACGGTAACGGGCCGGTGCGGGCTCATAATCTGATTTTAGCCAGGCTGCAAATTTTGCGGGATCATTTCTCAGCACTTTCTCTATGTCTTTTTTCTGACGCTCGAGGTCGGCCACGTTCTGACGAAGCCTGTCCTCTTCCTGTTTTACCAATTTCAATAAAATAGTTCTGCGCTGTTGAAGGAATTCTCGTCGCGTCACATATATCCAGGGCAGTTCACCAGGGTAGGTGATCAGCCACAAATGACTCAGCCCGTCTATGCCGAAACCAAGCGGTGTGCGGACGTCCTTAAACTTCCATACACCTGGACTTACCTCTTCCGGGAACCCCTCCCGCAGTGCATCAAAGCCTGTTTCTGATGCTTCACCCGCTGGCTGGAACAAGAGGCGACCGAAGTCGGGATTGAAAAGAACGTTAAACGATGTATAGGTTTCATGATTGAGCTCCAGTGTGGCTCCTTTGCAGGAATATTGCATAGCCACGATCCGGTAGGCATAACTGGCAACAGGGTCTGATCCCTGACGTGAGCCATGGGTTGTGTACCATTCCGCCTGTACGCCACGGGGTTGATAAGGTTGAACCACCATATGTATAGCGGCTGTGAATTTTTGTTGTGTGGCGAAATCAACCGCCGATGCGCGGTTTGTGCTGTTGATTTTTTTCCATGTTCCGGTTTTCGCCAGAACCCGATCGGTGCAATCATCCTGCGCATCGCCCTGCAATGCAAGACCAATTGCTATCGCTGTAAAAATTTGCTTCATTGTGTAATTGTTGAACTGCTTTATTTGATTTTGCCGTATGCTGTGTAGGAGCCATACGATATGTCCTGCATCCACAGAACCCGACCGCCTTTTATACAGGAGAAATAAACATTGTATGTCTTCTGCTCCCGCTCGATCTCGGAACACCAGAGCTGCCAGTTATTCAGCATCTTCCATTTTCCGCTCGCTTTGGCCTGATCTACTCTTGTCGTTGACCCGGTGGCGCCGTTACCCATAGCAAGGTGCCAGTTGTAGGTTTTATTTTTGCTGAATTGATAGGTAACATTCGATGTAAATGTTGTGGAACCTGCATAGATACCGCTGTATACATTGTAGTAAGAGGTAGATCCGAAAAAGTTGTTCGACCATTCACCCTCAAGATCTTTTTCGCCTACGGCAAATTTATTCAACGCGCTGAGTGCGGACAGGCGATCCCAGTCACCGAAATATTGTTGAGGTTCATCTACTCCGAAATTGTCCACAAACGTTTTTTTGTCCGGTGTGATTATTTCTATCCATCCACTTTTCTCTTTGCTGAACAATGCTACCCAAACATCTTTTCCTGTTGCGTTGTCAGTCAGGAGGCCTGCTGCGAAATAGCCGGGTTGGGAGCTCGTCATATAAGTGGGTGTGTAATAGTGTCGAAGATTGGAATAGCGCGGCGCTACAAGCAGGTTCCAGAAAACCGACACCTGCTCACTGTACTGCGTGTAATATTTCTTATCCTCCTCGCGGGGGTAATGCAGCAGCACTTTGATATTTCCTTTGGTTGCCTCTACCCAATCCTCTTTCACCACGCTCACCCAGCCATCATCAAAGTTGGTAGTGTTGAACTGGAAGCCTGTTGCTACCGGCACAGAGGGTACATGCTGTTGGGGAGACGTTTCTGATACCGCTGCCTGCTGCGTTGGTGGCGCAACGAGTGTGACAGACCCCACAAACTCTTCCAGTATTTTTCCATACGATGTGGTGTTGCTCAGGAGGATAAAGCTGGCGCAACGGATGCCATTGCTGAACGTGCTAAGCAGTACGGACGAGGTGTCGTTGTTGAAAACGAACTTGCCGAGCCCGCTCCACACTTTCCACCCATTATAGCTTTGCGTATCGATCTCCAATGGTTCGCCCGCCACACCATAGCGATCTGTGACGAGTGATTTCCACTCGCTTTCGAAGTCTGCCTCCATCGATCCTTTGCTCGCCGTACTTTTCACGATATCAATCTGGGCCCAGGTGTGTGCCCGCGAGTCTGTAACCGAGAAAATCAGGTTATTTTCCTGCACCTTCTTTACCCATTTTTTTGGCGCAGTGAATCTGAACATATCGTATGTCTGCTGCTGGCTGAACGAGCAGCCGGAAAAAAATAGAAAGCCTGCTATCAGATATTTTCTCATGTAGTTATGGTTTGATGCCTTTGAGTATTCCGGTTCCGCCGGCGGTGAAACCGCTGTTAATGGAGATGGTTGCCTCGGCACCGCCGAATGACATGGATCGGTCAGTAGGGCCGACATTCACATCGCCGATGCCTGTTTGTATTTTTGGATCCACCACATTTGTTTGCACACCAACACCCACTTCTGCTTTGAAACCTGCATCACTGACCCCTGTACGGTCAATTTCCACAAAGCCGGTTACCTGTGCTGTTGCCTGCAGTTGGAGCGGACCTTTTCCAAGCTCCTTGCTATAACCGACCGAAGCTTCTATCGTGCAACGCTGGAACTCATCAAATAAATTCCTGTTCCGTTCGTTGTCTGCAGAAAGCGAATGCCACTCCGCTTTGAAGTTGGGCAGGTTTATCTTAGCTATCGTGCGACCACAGGCTACTTCAATAGAGCTCACGAAGAAGTCCATCTCGCTCCGATAGGGACAATTCACATCGTCAAAGTTTGCCAGCTTTGGATGCCTGACATCTGGTTTGACAGCAGGTTTTCCGCAATAGGTTCGCCCGCGGAAATACACCAGCTCATTGATCATGATATAACTCATCCACTCAATCTTCGCGAGGTTGACCGACAAGGCGAATTTCTCGGGGAACTCCGTGTACAACTGGTAATTCACCATTTCTGTAATTCGCTTTTTTGCCCTGTCCCTGTATCGGATGGAGAAATTTTCCACCAATGTATTTGCGCGGGATAACAGCCTGGTGTAAGCGCCATCGATCGCTTCACAATAGGCCTCATTGACGCCTGTGCCTTCACCGCCAGGAGAGAGCGTTTTAGTGAGTTGACGGATTTCGTCGGCTGTTTCCTGGTCATAGACCAACAGGGTGTCTTTCAATGCCAGGATGGCCAGGCCCCATGGATCTTTCGCTTCCATTTCCATCAATACGTCAATGTATGGGCGGAGTTTTGCTTCGGCCTTCGGTACGATATAGCTGGCCAGTCCGGCCAGCCCTGCACCAGCGCCGCCTGCAGCCATCTCATTCTGCATGCGTTTCTGAAGCGCTTCCTGGTATGCGGCTACCAGCATTTCATTCTCAGCTTTCAATGCAGCCATGCGGTCATCCCACATTTTCCGGAAGATTTTCCATTCCGGCTCCAGCCGCTCGCTTGCATCAACAGACTTCGGCAGTGCGGGCCAGATGAATCTGGACAGACCAAGCTGATCCGGCGCATTGCGCGGCCCGAAGTTGATGTCATCACTTTTTAACTTATAACCTTTCTCCCTCAATGCCTCTTCCTTTTCCCGGCTATAGATGCGGCTGATGGCGTTTTTCAGCGAGTTCACTGCCGCTGCATGATCGCCTTTGCTTTCCTGGATGGCGGCACGGATCTGGTTGGCCTGTGGATGCCAGGCGCATAGCCGGATGGTGCTGTCAATGTATTTCGTGGCAGTGGCAATATCTCCAAGGCCAAACCAGGCATGCGCGATATTATTCAGAATAGTGCTGTTGCCGGGATATTGCCGGTTCAGAAACTGAAGTATAGGCAGCGCCAAATTCTCGCCGCCGGACATGTTCAACATAGCAGCCAGGTTGTTGAGGTCATTGTCATTGCCCGGGTTCTCCAGGCAAGAGAGACTCATGAGGTACAGGCCTGCCTGCACGTTACCCATTGACAGGTAACCGATCGCTGCGGATGACCGTGAGTTCTTTCCGGGAGATTGAACACTCAACTGTTTGTATTGTTTGAGCGCCAGGTCCTGGACAGCTTTTGGAATACGTGCCGCCAGTTTTTCATGCGTGGCTTGTATGTAGGCAGGCATGGCTTGCCTTGTCATGACTGAACGGGGTATGGATGATATCCGGTTGGCATCACGTTTAGGAATAGCCAGTGTCACGTCAGCTTTGTCGGCATTGGCCATCGCAAATGCCGCCATCTGCTGCATATTGTTCATGCCCGGAAGTTTTACACCCATGCTGTCAAGCATTTTCCGGTCTTCCGGACTCATCTCACTCATGGCCGCCTCCATTTCCTTCATCAGTTCCGCCATTTCGGTGTTGGCGTTTTGCTTTTTAGCCGGAGTTTTTTTCTGGGCATTAAGCGTTGCAGTTAAAATGAGAAGGAGAAGCGATAGCGTTAAGTATCTCATGTATGTGATTTATAAATAGATCAGAAGAGGATATAGCTTATCTCGGCATTGTTCGCGAGGTTCAATTCCTGGAAGCTGGCAGGCTGGTTCACCGTCAACTGGTAAACCGGCCTCGTCGGGATGGAGAGGATGCGGTTGGAGCACCGGAAGCTGCCTCTGATCTCCTTACCAGGTTCCAGCATTTCTTCTCCGATACCGGCCGCGATACCACAGCCCGCTGCATACAGGTGTGATGGCAGAGCTACATTCATGTTTGCTTCAGTAGCTGTATAACCTTGCAGGTTGACGTTTGCCAGGCGCGCGGCTATTTTGCCATCGTTGCGAATCGTATAATTTATCACAAGGTTGAATACATCCGGACCTGCCGCGGTGGCGGTAACGGTGAGTGCGGTAATCCGCAAGTCCGGAAAATCGCCCACTGGTTGCTGTGGAGGAGTGGCAGGCTGGGTCGGTTGTGTTGCGGGAGCAGTTCCTGTACCTCTTGTTGCTGTAGGGAGGTTGGATTTAATTGTCAATGGCCTGGTCGTTGCTGGTTTCTGGCCCGGCTTCCGGTCCTGAGCCAATAGGTTAACACTTAGCATAACGCCGAGCATGCAGAGCATGAATGTTTTCATTGTCTTTATTGTTTTAATGATTAGAATAAATCCCATTCCCGATTTGCCGTAAAATCATAGCCCGACTTTGAGCTGACAGTGCTGGCACCGGATTTCTTTTGTTCATAGTGAGTTAGGCCAATACGTTCTACCTGCAACTTCACCGTAGTGATCGTTTGTCCCTGCCCGGCAGCGTCAATGCAAGAGATGACGGTCGCTTTATCGAAAGTGACGGTGTAGATTGTCCTGGCTCGTGCATCGCTGTTTCCTTCAACAACCGTGACAAGGCCCCTGATGTGTTCCCCGGATTTTACGTTTCGCTGAAGAACTGCAGAAGCAGGATCTGTATTCATGGTAAACTGCAACTCCGGACTTTGAAGACTGCTGGTAAATGATCGGGCTTCGATCTGTCTTTCGAAACCTCTTGCTATGGAATTGCCGCGAATCATCTTGCCATCTGCTCCAAAAAGCTGGATGAAGAAACGTTGTGCTTGTGCCGATCCTGCGAATCCGGTTAGGGTGAGCAGGCAAAGAAGGAGAATGCTTGATTTCATTGAGTGATGTGTTGGTGAGATTTGAATCGGGATCGCCCGCACTTTCTTTGCTCCACAAATGTGTTTTTTTTGATTTCGGGCAGGCATCCCGGAAAACCGTGATTTTTCATGCAATAAATCATGGAAAACAGGGATGCCCACGTGCAGGAAACAAGGCACATTTGTAAACTCAGACCAATCAATTAATTTAAAGGGATGATACGTTGGTTAATATTTGTTTTGTTCCTGGCTGCTGTGGTTCATGGAAGGGCCCAGGAAGCCGGCTTTAAAAAGAAGCTGGATAGTCTTAGCAGCGAACTGGCTGCAGGCAGGGAAGACACTTCACGGGCAATGACCTTGCTGACGCTGGGTTCTTTGTACGAGACAAATAACCAGGATTCGGCTGAGTATTACCTGGAACGCGGCCGCAAGCTGGCGGAGAAACTGGGATACCTGAAAGGATTATATCATTACCAGAACCAGCAAACGATCCTGCTTTACACGAAGGGGGAATACAAGGCCGCTATGCGTGAAGCTGAGAAAGGACTCGCTATTGCCCGCCAGA
This sequence comes from Bacteroidota bacterium, assembly GCA_023430465.1. GTDB lineage: Bacteria > Bacteroidota > Bacteroidia > Chitinophagales > Chitinophagaceae > JAEZAM01. The sequence continues at coordinate 13,693 of JAEZAM010000036.1, forward strand.
TGAAGGATACGTCCAATGTAATCACGATGCTGAACAACCTCGGTATCCTGAGTATGTATTTTGGGGATTTTGAAGGCCAATTGAATTACGCCATGCAGGTGGTGAAAAGTGTAGAGCAAATAGCCGATTCTGCAAAGCTGGCGGGGGCTTACCATAATCTTGCGAATGCCTACCATGCCTTGCGACAATATAGAAAAGGAGTTACCAACGCAGCTTATGGTATATATGTAAACGACATTCATGAAAAGAAATATGGCTACATCAACAGGGTCTATTCAACATTGGCCCAGTGCTATGAAGGCTTACGACTGGTAGACAGTGCCCTCTACTTTTATGATATAGCGATACGTGAAGCTGCCAGAGTAAACGACCGGTATGCCGAAGGTTCCATTTATGGATATAAGGCCAATGCCTATTCATCCATTAATCAATACGGCAACATGCTGGCCGCTGCCCAGAGATCCTATGATATCTCGGTGGATTTGCAGAGCAGACAATTATCTGCAGGAGCTATGAACACGCTGGCGTTTGCCCTCTACCTGAACAAACGCAATGACGAAGCGAAAAAGATGATCCTGCCTGCACTGGCCATCGCAAAGGAAGACAGCCTTATTGAGGAGCTTAAAGAAGCGTATACGTTTTACTCATACATAGCAGCAGCAGATAAAGATTATGCAGCAGCGATGGATGCAAAGCGGGCGGCCGATTCGATAGGTGAGGTTATCATCAATGACAAAGTGATCAGGAATACCACCGAACTGGAACAGAAATATGAGAGCGTGAAGAAAGACGCGCAGATACAGGCGCAGAAGGCACAACTTTTCCGGAGAGCCACGCTGAACTATGTTTTGATCGGCGGTATTGCGATGATCATTGTCATCTCGGTACTTGGCTACCTGTATCATCGCAACCGTCAGAAATTACAGCAGCAACGGATCAATGAACTGGAAACCGAGAAACAGCTCGCAGCCACCGAAGCTGTGCTTAAAGGGGAGGAACAAGAAAGAACCCGGCTTGCCAAGGATCTCCATGATGGGCTCGGAGGGATGTTATCCGGAATAAAATATACACTTACTGACATGAAAGGAAACCTGATAATGACGCCTGAAAATGCACAGGCCTTCGAGCGCGGTATGGATATGCTGGACAGCAGCATCCGGGAGATGCGACGGGTGGCACACAACATGATGCCGGAAGGATTGGTTAAGTTCGGACTGGATACAGCGCTTCGCGACTTTTGCAATGATATTCATAAAAGCGGGGCATTGCAGGTGCGATACCAGTCCATCGGCCTGGAGTCCGTTACAATAGAGCCAACCCGAAGCGTTACGATATACCGGATCGTGCAGGAGTTATTGAACAATGCCATGAAGCATGCTGCCGCTACCAACGTGCTGGTTCAGGTTAGTTGCAATGATGGCGTTCTCTCCGTGACGGTTGAAGATGATGGCAAAGGGCTCGACAAGAATTTATTGCAACGGCCATCAGGAATCGGCTGGCTGAATATCCAAAACCGTGTGGAATTTCTCAAAGGAAAATGGGATGTTGAATCCGAACCGGGAAAAGGCACATCTGTTCACATAGAGCTTTCCGTTTAAAAAAAGTTATTCAATTCAATGATCAGCGTTTTCATTGTTGATGACCATTACATGGTAGTGGAAGGTATCCGGTCTCTTTTGCAACATGAAAGAGAGATCGAATGGATGGGCCATGCCATGAACGGCGACAGTTGCCTTGCTTTCCTCCAAAATCGCCAACCCGACGTGATACTGATGGATGTAAATCTGCCGGACACCAGTGGGATAGACCTATGCAGGGTGGTGAAGGAAAAATATCCGTCTATCTTCATCATCGGACTCAGCACTTTCAACCAGCAAAGTTTTATCACAAAAATGATGGACAATGGTGCTTCGGGGTATGTGCTGAAGAACGCGTCCAAAGATGAGTTGCTGACAGCATTGCGCACGGTTGTCCGCGGCCGTACCTTTCTCAGCCATGAAGCGGCCATGGCTGTTGACGATGAAAGCCAGGGAGACAAACCGACCCTGACGCGGAGAGAGAAGCAGGTACTGGAACTGATCGCTGACGGCTGTACCACCCAGGAGATCGCGGATAAATTGTTTGTAAGCGTCACCACCGTAGAGACTCACCGCAAGAACCTGCTTGCCAAGCTTGACGCGAAAAACGTAGCCTCCATGATCAGGATAGCCGCCCAGGCAAAGCTTATCTGAGATACTTTGGTAAAATCGTTGTTTCAGCTACAACAACAGTTGATGTGGTTACGTGTGCGCTTTTGGCCCGTGCTAGCTTTGTGTTGTAAATGTTAACCTCAAAAACACAAACAATGGAAACAAGCAAAGTATGGTTCGTAACCGGTGCCTCAAAAGGCCTGGGGCTTGCACTCGTAAAAAAATTATTGCAGGAAGGTTACCGTGTAGGGGCTACTTCCCGGAACAAAGAATCCCTTACCCGCGAAGTGGGCGGCACCTCATCCGACTTTCTGCCTCTCAATGTTGATGTAAATGATGAGGCGGCCGTGAAATCCGCTATCGATGAAACGATCAGCCATTTCGGTGGCATTGATGTGGTGGTAAACAATGCTGGCTATGGCCAGATCGGAACGCTGGAAGAACTGACAGACCAGGAAGCGCGCACCAATTTTGAGGCAAACGTATTTGGCCTGGTACACGTGATCCGCCATGTGATGCCTCATTTCCGCTCAAAAAAAGGAGGTTATGTATTGAATGTATCTTCAGTGGGTGGCTTTACAGGAGCATTCCCCGGCTGGGGTATTTATGCCGCCACGAAATTTGCAGTAGCAGGCTTAACCGAAGCTTTCGCCGCTGAGGTCGCAGGGTTTGGTGTCAGGGCTACTGTTGTCTATCCCGGCTACTTCAAAACAAATTTCCTCCAGTCCGATTCATTGCGTACCGCTGCAACACCAATCGCTGATTATAAGGAAGCAAGAGAGCTGGAAGCGATTCACCAGAACCAGATCGCAGGCAATCAACCCGGCAGTCCTGAGAAAGCTGCAGAGGTATTCATCAGGCTCGCCGAAATGCCGCAACCGCCGCTTCATTTTTTCATGGGCAGCGATTCAGTGAAAATGGCGCAAGGCAAAATCGAATTGCTCCAGAAGGAACTTACAGAGAACGAGGCGTTGAGCAGGTCGACGGATTTTTAACTTTGATGCTGGATGGGTTCCGGATGCTGGATACTGGATGCTGGCCTGCCTGCCGGAGCGAAGCGGAGGTAGGATACTGGATGAGGGCGAGAAATAGAAGAAGAGGGATTTTAATTATATCAGCACGCCCAGGTCCCTGAGTAGCGTATGAGCGCGCGTATGCGCGTACTTGCCCTGCCTGCACTGAGCTTGTCGAAGTGAGCCTGTCGAAGGGTCGAAGGGCCCTGCAATCGGTATGCTGGCTGCTTTGCGTCTTTGCTCACTTTGCTCCCGAAGGTTCGGGATTTGCGTGCCGGGATGCGGCGCTGCCTGCCGGAGCGAAGCAGGTAGGATGCTGGATACTGTGAAATCCCCAGGCGTCCACTAAATTGGATACTTTTTATGAAAGAACAACACATACACCGGTTCAAAACTATCGCGGAGTTTCACACCATGGCCGGGCTGCCTGGTCCCGAGCATCCACTTGTAAGCCTTGTGGACTACAGTAAAGTGGTTTACCAGACAACGGATAATCAGATAACCTGGGTACAGGATTTCTACTCCATCGGGCTGAAGCGAAATCTTCAGGGCAAGATCAGGTACGGGCAACAGCCGTTCGATTTTGATGAAGGCATCATGACCTTTGTAGCTCCTGGCCAGGTGCTGTCGCTTGAGCTCACAAAGCAGGATGCGCCACCATCGGGATGGTTGTTGCTCCTTCATCCTGACTTTTTATGGAAAACACCACTCGCCACCACGATCCGTCAATATGATTTCTTTGGCTATGATGTGAATGAAGCATTGTTTCTATCCGAGAAGGAAGAAACAATACTGACCGAGCTGATGCGGAACATCGAAAAAGAGTATCACTCCAACATCGATAATTTCAGCCAGAGTATCATCATTGCGCAGGTAGAGTTATTGCTGACCTACAGTGAACGGTATTATCAACGGCAGTTCATTACCCGGAAGATCAGCAATCATCGTGTGCTGGAGCAAATGGAGCAGGTGCTGGATGATTATTTTGCCGAAGGCGAACCAATCAATACCGGTCTGCCTACCGTTCAGTATGTAGCAGGTAAATTGAATATTTCACCCAATTACCTCGGCAGCCTGTTGAAGACACTGACCAACAAGACGACCCGGCAGCATATACATGATAAGATCATCGACAAGGCCCGGGAAAAGCTGACGAGTACACAAATGACGGTAAGTGAGATCGCCTATGAACTGGGATTTGAGCATCCACAGTCGTTCAGTAAATTCTTCAAGGCCAACACGAATCAATCGCCACTTGAGTTCCGGAGTTCATTTAATTGATCAGTATGATTCGGTGAGAAGAGATAGCGTCCACTTGTTCATTTGAAGATAACCGGATTCAGTGAGTAGGCATGTGACTCACTTGCTCTAATTTGCATGGACAAATATTCGCAATGAGCAGCATCCCATTTACCGTGATCAACTGGAATGACTTACCTGTCCACAAAAAGCCTGGCAGCACAGGGGAAAGTATATCGCAGGTAGTCGATTACCCCGGGCTGCGTGTTCGCATCGTGGAATATTCAGCAGGATACCTGGCCGACCATTGGTGCCGGAAGGGACATATCATCCATTGCCTGGAAGGTTCTTTTACAAGCGAACTGGAAACAGGTGATCGCTTCGAACTAAAGGCTGGTATGAGCTATATTGTTTCCGATGACGCAAGCTCGCATCGTTCAAGCACGGCAGAAGGATGCCGGCTACTCATCATCGATGGTGAATTTCTAGGTTAGTTTCGGGGAATGCTTCAAGCGAATTTCGACTTAGTCACTTTTCGCAATCAAGAATTCTTAAATTTACATAAATGGTGATCTATGATAATAAGCACAATAAATCTTATAAATTGGAAGAACTTCCAGCATGTCAATGTTCACTTATCAAGCAGGGTTTTTGTCGTAGGGGCCAATGCATCCGGTAAATCCAATTTCTTGGATGTAGTCCGATTTATACGTGATGTAGTGAAACAGGCGGGCGGTCTACAGTTCGCGGTTGAACAGCGGGGCGGGGTTTCCAAAATTAGATGCCTGGCTGCTCGTAAGCGCTCAGATGTCGCCATCGAAATACATTTGGCGGAAGACGAAAGCTCGAAAAAACCTTCTTGGAAGTACTACCTCTCATTTAAACATTCTGGCGGAGGGATATTCGCAAAACAAGCCTCAATTGTAGAAGAAAAAGTTACTGACATCAATGGAAAAGTTATTGTCCATAGGAAGGAGTCGGATGGCTCAGAGGATTCGGAAACTCTAAAATTCACATTGCTTGAACAACCGAATTCCAACCAAAAGTTTAGGGCCATTTATCATTTTTTCCAAGACACGCAATATTTACATATTGTTCCGCAACTAATTCGAGATTCTGACTCTTATATGCTGGCCGCCAACAAAGAAGATTTTTATGGCCGAAATCTTTTGGACAGAATGGACAAAACAAACAAACGAACAAGAGACTCTTTTTTGAAGAGAATTAATGAGGTCCTCCAAATCGCAGTGCCCCAGTTAAATAACATTGCATTTATTAAGGACAAAAGTGGAATACCCCATCTGGAGGCAACATATGAGCATTGGCGTGCTAAAGGGGCAAAACAGCAAGAGTCCCAATTTTCAGATGGAACATTGCGATTGATTGGTTTTATGTGGGCACTCTTGGACGGTCAAGAGTCGATTCTACTCGAGGAGCCTGAGCTTTATTTGCATTCGGCAATTGTCAAACAGCTCCCGGAATTTATTTTCAAACTACAACGCAGGAAAGGTCGTATAAGGCAAGTACTTATTTCTACGCATAGTTACGACATTTTGAATAATGAAGGTATTGGGGGAGAGGAGACTCTTGTTCTAATCACGACAAAAGAGGGAACAGTAATTAGACAGGCTATGGATCTTGACGATGTAAAAAGTTATCTTCGGGCTGGTTTGACAATCGCAGAAGCTGTAATTCCTAAAGTCGCGCCAGCTAATATTCACCATATTTTGGAATTAAAAGATATGGACTAATGGACATAGACATAGTAGGTGAGGACAGTGTTACGCAAGCAATTATAGCGAGATTAGTCCGAGCTATCAGGCCCGATTTAGCTATAAAGAACCGTCTCCCAGCAAGAGGTGGTCAAATTAGGCGATTAGCGCCTAGCTATAACAATCTAAACACCCCAGTTTTTTTACTTACTGATCTGGATCAGTATCCTTGTCCACCTTCACTTTTGAAGGACTGGTTTGGAGAAGGTGGTATAAAGGCCCATATGTTGTTTAGGGTCGCACAAGAGGAGGCAGAGACGTGGCTTATGGCCGATCGGGTTGGGTTTTCTAATTGGTTAAATGTGTCTACTGAACTGATTCCTCAGCCCACCATAATCGATGCTGAAAAAGGTATTGCAGAGATCATCTTGCCGATAAAGCCAAGTTTATTCTTGATGCGCAGTATTGCTTCGCAGTCCCCAAATAGCGATCTGCGAGAGCATTTAACTCCTAAGTTGGGCGCTAAGAAAGGGCCTGGATATAATGTTGCTATGCTGCATTTCATAGAAAAGATTTGGAGTTTCGAAGATGCCAGCAATAATTCGACCAGCTTGGCCGGTACAATCGATAGACTTCGGAACTTCGCGCCGTAAGACAAAAATCTCAAGATTGTCTATTGTACGGCAAGGGATGATGTAGTTTTCGCAAAATGCCGGTAGCTCCAGAATGCCAACACCAGCCCGATTGTGCTGCAAATAAGGATGCCTGCAGCCATCGGCACTACAGAGCGGATGGTCAACAGGCCAATCCCAATCGTTGCCAGCGAGCCAAGCCCCATTTGTAAAAACCCCAACAGTGCGGATGCGCTTCCGGCATTTTTTTCAAATGGTGCCATCGCCAGTGCCGTCGCGTTTGGCATCACTACGCCAATAGCGGCCAGGTCCAGGTAAAGAAGACCCACGGTTATATTAAAATTCCGGGGAAACCAGAGACTGTGCGCAAGCAGCAGCAATCCAAAAATAGTTTGTATCACAAATGCTGTTCTTATGATACGCGCACTGCTGTATGTTTTGAGCAGAAAGCGATTCAACTGGCTTGGAATGATCAGCCCTGAAGCAAGAAAGGCAAACAACAGTCCGAACTCTTTTGGATCAAGCCCGAATAAACCGATGAACACAGCAGGTGATGCAGCGATGTAGGCAAACAGGCTGGCAAAGGAAATGCCGCCCATTATGGCATATACCGTGAACGGTGTATTGCGTAATACCGCCGCAAAATTCCGCGACACCGATCTTGCGTTCAGGGAATAACTTTTATCCGGTCCTTTGCTTTCCGGTAAGAGAAAGACCACACCTGCAAATATCAAAAGTACCAGCCCGGTCAGCGAACTGAAAATATGCTTCCATCCCCAAGATTCCGCGATGAATCCGCCGATGGTGGGGGCTAACATCGGGGAGATGCTCAGTACAAGGATAAGAATGGAAAATATCTTTGCATTTTCCTCCGGCGGAAAAAGGTCCCGCACCATCGCCGTGGCAGTTATTGTAGCGGCACAGGCACCAATGGCCTGTACAAACCGCAGCACGAGCAACATCTCGATGGATGTCGCAAACGCGCATCCAACAGAGCTTACACAAAAAATGATCAGCCCGGCATACAGAGGGGGTTTTCTTCCAAACCTGTCGAGCAGTGGCCCATACATCAACTGCCCCAGGCCGACGCCTATAAAAAATGAGGAGAGCGACCAGGCAACCTTATTGACGGTTGTATTCAGCGAGGTGGCAATTTCCGGGAAGGCCGGCAGGTAAAGGTCGATAGAAAATGGAACGACGGCAGTCAGCAGTCCTAAAAGCAGAATAGTAAGTTTCCGGGATCTCATAATTCAATCTATATTGTCTGATAACATCTGCGCTGACAGGGCTAACTGCAATCACTTATATTTGATCAGGTGGCAAAATTATTGATTACGATATTATTTCTTTTTCTTTTTGCTTGCGCCCGGGCGCAAATGGTTCCTTATTCCTTTTCACGGCTGACAATAAGGAATGGCCTCTCCAGTAACCAGGTCAACTCATTCTATAAAGATCCGCAGGGTTTTCTTTGGATAGGAACCATGTCAGGACTCAACCGTTATGACGGGTACCAGTTTCGCGTTTTCACGCATGACTCCCGCGACACGAACACCATTTCCGATGATTACATTTCACGGATATTGGAAGGGCCGGAAAATAAGTTATGGATCGATACCCGAAACGGGCTGAACATCTTTGATCCACTTACCGAAAAGTTTTCGCGTAACCCCGCTGCACATTTTCAGCGTGGCGGAATGAATATCACTACGCTCACCGATCTGAAAAAAGACCGGCGTGGCAACTACTGGTTTCTGGGCGACCGGCAACTACTGTACAGGCAAAACGCAGCAGGCGGACCAGCAACATTGATCCACCGAAGTCTTTACCAACAGGATGAAATGGCTGCGTTTGATTTTGACAGCAAGGGTCACTGCCAGGTACTTCACCGAAATGGCACAGTCACAATTATCAACGCTGAAACTGGTCGCATAATCCAAAGCTACCGGCTGCCCGGGCAAATATTCAACGGGGTGCAGGCCAGTTTCCTGTTTTTCATCGACCGCCAGGATCAGCTATGGATCACCGGTTCAGGCGGCAGCCCTACCAGTGTTTTATGGTACGATCCCGTCACCACAGCGGCACGTTATCTCGATCGGGAGAATGCCACCTATCGACTGAACTCCAATCTGGTGATCAGCATCCAGCAGGATGATAATGGTAACATGTGGTTCGCCACTGATCATGGTGGTGTGAATATATTCAATAAGAAAACAGGCGTCGTTCAGTACATTCTTCATGATGATGATCAGAGTACCAGCCTGAGCCAGAACAGTATCAATACGGCTTTTAAAGACGACAAAGGGATCATCTGGTTAGGCACCTACAAACAGGGGATCAGTTTCTATCATGAGAACATCGTGAAATTTCCCCTGATGCGTCGCCGGCTTTCGGACCCGCAAAGCCTGCCCTTTGATGACGTGAACAAATTCGTCGAAGACAAAAACGGCAATGTCTGGATTGGCACAAATGGCGGTGGATTGATTTATTTCAACAGGAAAACAAATCGGTTTCAACAGTTCTGGCATGAGCCTGACAATGACAACAGTATCAGCAATAATGTGATTGTAAGCTTATTCATCGATCGTGATGATAAACTCTGGATCGGCAGCTATTACGGTGGGCTGGATTGCTATTCCAATGGCAAATTCACCCACTTCCGTCATGATCCGGCAAACCCCTACAGCATTTCCGATAACAGGGTCTGGGAAATTTATGAAGATCGCAAAGGTGAACTCTGGGTAGGCACCATGTATGGGCTCAACAGGTTTGACCGCGCCAGCCATCGATTCAATCGTGTGTCTTCTTACCGGCCCAATTCCATTGCATCCGATTATATCTGTGCATTTGCTGAAGACGCCAGCGGAAGCCTGTGGATCGGCACGGACAATGGCATCGACCTCATCGATACCCTCCAACGTGTCACTCATTATGGTGCTGCATCGTCAGGGTTGAGTAACAACAATATTCTATCATTACTCGTGGATAGCCGGGGACTGATCTGGGCAGGAACACGTGATGGGCTAAATGTATTTGACCAGGCGACCGGCAAATTCAGGTCGTTTCATATGCGTGATGGCCTTCCCGGTAATACTGTTCTTAATATCCTGGAAGACCGTCAGCACCGGTTGTGGATCAGCACCAACAATGGTCTGGCTGTCTTGCAGGTAAATAATAACAAGCAGGGCGTTTCTTTCCGAGCTATCAGTTATGATCAGTCGGACGGATTGCAAGGGACTGAGTTCAATGAGAACGCGGCATTGCGGCTATCAACCGGTGAACTGATCTTTGGCGGTGCCAATGGTTTTAACATCTTCGATCCCGCTACGATCCGGCCAGGCGGACTGGCAGCACCGGTTGTGTTGACTCAGTTGCAATTATTCAATAAGCCGGTCGGCATTGGCGAACAGATCGGCAACAGGGTGTTACTGGCACAATCGATCTCGCATACAAACCGGATCGATCTGAAGCACAATGAGAACATGCTGTCACTCGAATTCGCATCGCTGAATTATTCCAACCCCGAAAAGGTGCGGTATGCCTACCTGCTGGAAGGTTTCAATAAAGAGTGGGTCTACACTACGGGAGCCATGCGCCGTGCTGTTTATACCAATCTCGACCCGGGCACCTATGTCTTTCGTGTTCGCGCTGCAAATGAAGAAGGTGTATGGGGTGAAGCCAGGGCCCTCCTGACGATCCATATCCGGTCGCCCTTCTGGAAAACCCCGCTCGCTTTTATGCTCTATGTTTTAGTTGCCGGCCTGATCCTGGTTTTTGCAAGGAAACTGCTGCTTGACCGTGCACACATGCGATTCGAGGTTGCGCAACAAAGAAAAGAGGCAGAACGAATTCAGCAACTCGATGCGTTAAAAACTAAATTCTTCACCAATGTCAGCCATGAGTTTCGCACACCTCTCAGCCTCATACTTTCGCCCCTCGATAAGATCATCCGGAAGTCCGGGGATGCGGATCAGAAAAAGCAATTGCAGCTTGTTCAGCGCAACGCAAAGCGACTCCTGAACCTGGTGAACCAGCTTCTCGACTTCCGAAAGATGGAGGTCCAGCAATTCAGGCTTCATCCTACGCGGGAGGATATTATTTCATTCATCCAGGATATCACCACCTCCTTTTCCGACATCTCCGAGAAAAGAAACATCCTGCTGGAGTTCAGGGCAAATGTTGCTTCGCTCTCCATGATGTTTGACAGGGATAAGCTCGAGAAGATCCTGTTTAACCTGCTTTCCAATGCCTTCAAGTATACACCCGGGGGCGGTAATGTTACCGTAGAGGTCCTTTATTCGGCAGGCGAAAATGCAGAGCTTGAACTGCATGTTCGCGACACGGGTATCGGCATCCAGCCCGACATGAAGGAAAAAATCTTTGAACGGTTCTATCAGCTTGATGTGCCCGGTTCTATACAGGGGACGGGCAGCGGTATCGGCCTGGTGATCACAAAGGAGTTTGTCAAACTGCACGGAGGCCGCATAGAGGTGGAGAGTGAACCGGAAAAGGGGACGGATTTTATTGTATTCCTGCCCGTTCATGATGAAGTGCCAGAGCCAGGAATGAAAGACGAGGTGTTGCTGCAGCCATTGGCCCCGGTGCATCTCAATGGTGAGCAGGAGGATGTTGATAAATCAACGATCCTGCTGGTCGAGGACAATGAGGATTTCAGGTTTTATTTAAAGGACAACCTGAAGCAGTTTTATAATGTGATCGAAGCGATGAACGGGAAACTGGGTTGGGAAAAGGCGAAGGAACATCAGCCGGACCTGGTTGTGTCCGATATCATGATGCCGCTGATGAATGGCATTGAGTTGTCACGAAAAATAAAATCCGATCCGCGAACATCGCATATCCCGGTGGTACTGCTAACAGCCATGACCAATGACGAGACCGAACTGGAGGGTTTCCGCGCGGGTATCAACGATTACATCAGCAAACCCTTCACATTTGAGATTCTGGCCTCCCGCATCAGGAACCTCCTTGCCCTTAGGGAACAGATAAGGAAGAGATTTGTCGAGCAGGTGGATATCCGACCGGCAGATGTTGCAGCAACGCCGGTGGACGAAATCTTTATAAAAGAAGCCTTCGACGCTGTGGAGCGAAACATGGACAATCCCGACTTTTCTGTAGAAGACCTGAGCCGCGATCTCCACATGAGCCGGGTTGCTCTATATAAAAAGATCTTGTCGGTCACGGGGAAAACACCCATCGAGTTCATCCGCATCATGCGGCTCAAGCGGGCCGCTCAAATGTTGCAGGGTGACTCCCGAACAATCGCGGAAATCGCCTATGCAGTGGGGTACAATAACCCAAAAATCTTCAGCAGGTATTTTAAGGAAGAGTTTGGTCAGACCCCGACTCAATACCAGTCCGGTAGCAATGGTTCTTCAAATTCATGATTGATTATCAATCTATTAATATCTTCCCGGAACATTTGATACCCTAGTTAGAAACAAATGGCTACCCTGTTTTGCGCCGGGGGCCAGTAGTTTTAAGGCAGGAACTATCTGTTTAACGACCATTTGCCTGCTATGAAATTATTGAACTGGTGCCTCTTCCTCCTGGTGGCTTTTTCTGTCCTTAACGCGGATGCAGGACAGCATCCGCGATACCAGGAAATGGAAGACGGCGTGATCGTTTATCCCGACGAATCTTTCTCCGGTGGCACACGGGCAGTCCGGCTCCAGGTGATCAATGATCATATTATCCGGGTCATCGCCACTCCCGGAAAAGAATTTCCCCCGATCACAAGTCTTATCGCTGTCCCCCGTCCGGCAAATGCCGCAACATGGAATCTTGTTCCCGGCGACAATAAGGAAAAGCTCACTATACGGACCAGGCTGCTCACGGCAAATGCTGACCTCCGCACCGGGGCCGTAAACTTCCGGGATGTGAATGGCCAGGTTATTCTTGCCGAGAAACTTACAGGCCGACATTTTTACCCCACCGTTTCCGAAGGAAGCCGGACATTCCGGATCCGCCAGCAATTTCAAACGACGCCGGATGATGCGTGGTATGGGCTCGGCCAGCATCATGATGGTGCGGTGAACTACCGGGGTGACCAGGTATTCCTTTTTCAAAACAATACTGAGGTGGCCGTCCCTTTTCTTGTTTCAAAGAAAAATTATGGCATCCTCTGGGACAACAACTCGATCAGTGTAGCGGGTGATACAAGGACATACAAGGAGCTTTCGGCACTTAAGTTGGTTTCATCCACCGGTGAGCAGGGTTGGCTGACAACGACCTATATAAATTCAAGAACCGGCAACGAGGCAGTGCTGCGGAAGCCGGAATCTTCTATCAGGTATGAATTCCTGAATGATTCAAAACTTCACTTACCCGCTGAATTCAAGCCCGCTGATGGCAGGGTAATGTGGGAAGGTACCGTAGCATCGGAGTTTGATGGTATACACAAGTTCCGCCTGACCTATGGCGGTTATATAAAAATATGGATGGATGAAAAACTGGTGCTGGACCGGTGGCGGGTTTGCTGGAACCCGTCATTGGCTATCATCGATGCGCCGTTTCGCAAAAATGTTCCTGTGAAACTGAGGATCGAATGGATCCCGGACGGCGGCGAGTCATATCTCTCGATGAAATGGCTGGAGCCACCAGTTGATGACGATAAAGATGCGTTTGGATTTGATTCGGAAAGCGGGCAGCAACTGGATTACTATTTTATCTATGGAAGCAACAGCGACGAGGTAATAAGCGGTTTCCGTCAGCTAACCGGCAAGGCCACGATCTTGCCCATATGGACTTTTGGATTCTGGCAAAGCCGTGAACGCTACAAAACGCAGGATGAAATCCTGCAGACCGTCCAGGAATTCCGGAAGAGAAAGATCGGCCTGGATAACATCGTGCTCGATTGGAGCTATTGGAAGGAACAGGAGTGGGGCAGCCAGGAGTTTGAGGCAGCCCGGTTTCCAAACCCCGACAGCATGATCAGTGTGTTGCATAAGAAATACAACACCCGTTTCACCATATCTGTCTGGCCGAAATTCTATGAGGGTATCAAGGCGTATGAACATTTCCAGGAAAAAGGATGGCTGTATAAAAGAAATGTAGCAGACCGGCAACGGGATTGGATTGCAAAAGGATATGTGTCCACGTTCTATGATGCGTTCAACCCCGATGCACAAAAAGGTTTCTGGAAATTATTATCGGAAAAGCTTTATCACCGTGGCATAGACGGCTGGTGGATGGATGCAAGCGAACCGGATATCCTGTCCAATGTCAGCCCACAGAAACGCAAAGAGCAAATGTCGCCTGTAGCAACTGGCCTCACATCAGAGTACCTCAATGCTTATCCGTTAGTGAATGCGCAGGGTATCTATGAGGGTCAGCGGGCGGAGGATCCGAATAAACGTGTATTCATCCTGACACGTTCAGCTTTTCCTGGTATACAGCGGTATGCGGCGGCAACATGGAGCGGCGATATTGCCAGTCGCTGGCATGATATGCGCAACCAGATCAGTGCAGGCATCAATTTTTCCCTTTCCGGCCTGCCATACTGGTCGATGGATATAGGAGGCTTTGCCGTAGAGCGTCGGTTTGAAAAGCCCAATCCTGCGGACCTGGAGGAGTGGCGCGAACTGAATGCAAGGTGGTACCAGTTTGGCGCATTTGTGCCGCTGTTCCGCGTGCATGGGCAGTTTCCCTTCCGTGAGATCTACAATGTATCGCCGGAGGGTCATGCGAGTTATAATAGCATGACCTATTATAATAAACTTCGGTATCGCCTGCTTCCTTATATCTACTCCACTGCGGCGCGGGTATATCACGAGGATTATACGATCATGCGTGGACTGGTAATGGATTTTGCAGCCGATTCCAGCGTCACGGATATCGCAGACCAGTACATGTTTGGTTCTTCGCTGCTGGTCAATCCTGTTTATACACAGGGCGCATTGAACCGGTCCGTTTATCTTCCTGCGGGAGGTGGCTGGTATGACATGTATGACGGGAAATATTTCCAGGGAAAACAAACTATCACCGCAGAGGCGCCATACGAGCGGATGCCGGTTTTTGTAAAGGCCGGTGCGATCATCCCGACAGGTCCCGATCTGCAATACACACAGGAACGCAAGGCTGATACATTGTTGCTGCACATCTATGCCGGCCAGGATGGACATTTCCGCTTGTATGAAGATGACGGTCTGAGTTATGGCTATGAGCGTGGGGAGTCATCTGTAATCGACATTCATTATGATGATAAGTTAAGGCAAGTGATAATCAGCGACAGGAAAGGCAGTTTCCCCGGGATGTTGAAGAAGCGCAATTTCCTGCTCCATTATATTACACCGGCCAGGCCATCAGGAATAGATCAAAAGCCGATGGAGAAGACAATAAGATATACTGGTAAAAAGAAAACGATAAACCTTCATAACTAAACCCGATTAACAATTAACACTGCTTGTATGAAAAATTCAATGATCATCACGGGTAAATGGAAGACCTGTATGATGCTATTTTTTTCCTTCCTGCTTCTGTCGAGCCAGCTCGCTGCACAGCAGCCGGCACGAAGGATCACAGGTAAGGTGACGGCACAAACTTCCGGTGCCATCATTCCCGGTACGACGGTTTCGGTAAAGGGAACGAGAAACATTACCACCACCGATAACAATGGTAACTATGCCATCGATGCGGCTACGGGTGAGACGCTTGTTTTTACTTCGGTCGGCTATGCTGTGCGTGAAGAAAAGGTAGGCGCTTCATCGATTATCGACATTGCCCTCACGCAGGATTTCGTGAACATGCAGGATGTGGTGGTGATAGGGTATGGATCCATGAAGAAAACCGATCTCAGCAGTTCGCAGGTAACCGTTACATCTGCTGATCTTCAGAAAACGATCAACACCAGTTTTGACCAGGCATTACAGGGCCGCGCAGCCAACGTGTTCGTGAGCCAGAGCAGTGCTCAGCCAGGTGCTGCTCCTTCTGTGGTCATACGCGGACTGAACTCCCTCACGGGCAGCACGCAACCGCTTTATGTGATTGATGGGGTGCAGATCAAACCTGACAATGTATCCGACGGTCCTTATAATCATCCATCGGGCTTTTCCAACATATTATCCGCTATCAACCCGGATGACATCGAAACCATCAATATCCTCCAGGGCCCGGCAGCTACTGCAATCTTCGGTGCAGCCGGTGGATCAGGTGTAGTGATGATCACCACTAAAAAAGGAAAGGCAGGCGAATCAAAGGTTACGTTGAGCACACTGCTTACCATGCAGGACCGGCCCGAAGAAATCGCCATGATGAAGCTGCCCGATTATGCACGATTCCGCAACGAGATGGAACGTGCCGGCGGTATGCCCAGTGAAGTGACATATGCTGACCCCACCGTGCTCGGCCCCGGCACCAACTGGCAGGATGCGCTCTATCGCCGCACGCTGCTGCAGAAGCATGCGATCTCCCTGAGTGGTGGTACAGACAAAACACATTTCTATCTTTCGGGTGAATATTTCAACCAGGAAGGTATTGCACCTGGATCAGGCTTTCAACGGTATGCCACGCGACTCAACCTGGACAACCAGGCACGGCACTGGCTCAAGGTCGGCGTCAACCTTACCGCCGCGCAAACAAAAGAAAAAGTAAACACAACCAATGCGGGCATCATCCAGCTTGCTCTCCAGCAGAATCCAGGTGTGCCGGTAAAAAACCCCGATGGTAGTTGGGGTGGGCCCGCCACCACGCAGTTTCAGTACACCAACCCGGTGATGATCGCGAACATTTACAATGATTATAATAAATCGACCTCGGTAATCGGCGGCCTTTATGCCAATGTAAACCTGGCCAAAGGTCTTGTGTGGTACAATGAGTCAAACGGAAGTCTCCAGTACACAAATTACTATTCATTCCATCCCGGTTATACTGCCGGTGGTTTCATCGTACCCCAATCCGCTGCCACATCCAGCAGAACAGCGGGTAACAACTACTGGTGGAATTTCAATACGCGCCTCCAATATGACCTGCGCCTGGAAAAGCATGCCTTTACATTTATGGCAGGGCACGAGGCACAAGCCTGGCAGTATGAAGGTCTAAGCGGATCACGGACCAATTTCATCACCAACACCGTGGAAGAACTTTCCGGTGGTGATGCCAGCAGCATCTCCAATGTAAGCAATAACAGTAACCGGGGTGACGGCGCAGCGGAATCTTACTTCGGTCGGATCAACTATGTGTTCAATGATAAGTATATCCTGCTCGGTACCATGCGTGCGGATGGAGCTTCGAGCTTCGGCCCTGACAAGCGCTGGGGCTATTTCCCTGCCGTGGCTGCTGCATGGAAAATCTCCGAAGAGAACTTTATGAAATCGCTCAGCAGCGTCAATGAATTGAAACTCCGGGTTGAGTACGGTCTGTCTGGTAATCGCAGCATTGGCGGTGGAGGTATATTCGCCATCCTGCAGACAGTTCCTACGGCCTGGGGCCCTGGTTTCCTTTCCCAAAATTTCAACAACCCATTGCTGCAATGGGAAACAGCCAAGACCACCAACATCGGTCTTGACCTGCACATGTTTAACAATCGCCTGGAAGTAATCGCCGATGCCTATGTCAAGAATCTCACTGACCTGCTCATCGTTGCACCGGATGCATACACCTATGGCGGAGATATCTCTTACTCTCCCGGCTACCTGCAATGGCCCACTACCAATGCCGGTGGTATGCGTAACCGCGGTTTTGGTATCACTGTTAATACTGTCAACATCAGCAACAAGGACCTGACCTGGAAGACCGGACTCAATGTATCAGTGGATCGCAATAAAATCACTAAGCTTCCCGCACCTATCAATCCTGTATGGGGTGGTACTACGTATCAATTCCAGACACAGCAGGGCGCTACGGCCAGCCTGATCATGGGCTATATCGCTGAAGGTCTTTTCCAGGACCGGGAAGATATTGCAACGCATGCCGTGCAGACTGCCAATGGTGTGATGACCATCAGCCCCACACAGGGCACATGGGTGGGTGATATCAAGTTCAAAGACCTGAACAAAGACGGCGTCATCAATCAGCTCGATCGCACAGTGATTGGCAATCCATGGCCGAAATTCACATTCGGCTTCAACAACGCGCTCAGTTATAAGAATTTTGATTTGAATATCTTCTTCACCGGATCTTCCGGCAATGATATCTTCAATTTTCCTCGTTACCAGAATGAGATACCAGGTAATAACGGCACGTTCGGTAACTACTATTATTCGGCGAGAAATTTTGCCATTCCCAGCAGCTATAACGTAGCAGATGCGGCAACGGTTACCCTGACCAATCCGGGTGCCAACATTCCGCGTATCGCTCCCGGTGATCCGAATGGCAATAACCGAATCAGCAGTTGGTTCGTGGAAGATGGGTCATACATCCGGTTGAAGAATATCTCGTTGAGCTACAGTCTGCCCTCGCGCCTGGCATCAAAGATCTCGATGCGTGGTTTGCGTGCAACGGTGAGCGCCCAGAACCTGTTTACCATCACGAACTACAGTGGTTATGATCCCGAGATCGGAATGGTGACGTATGGCGGCACTATCATGGCTGGTCTCGATTCGGGCCGGTATCCGTCCGTACGCTTTTATTCATTTGGTCTGACCGCCGATTTTTAATCGAAAACCTACAACATTATGAAAAAGTCAATTTTATATATCACCCTGGTCACTGGCCTGTTCGCCGCCACTGGCTGTAAAAAGGATTTTCTTGACCGCCCACCGATCGATCAACTTACCTCCGGTAATTTCTATACCACCGATGAAGAAGTGTATGCAGGGACAGCTCCGTTGTACAACATCGTTTGGTTTGATTATAATGACAAAGCCTTCCTGGCATTTGGCGAAGCCCGTGGAGGTAATCTGAATTCAAATGACCGTACGGCTTACATCCAGCATGCGCCATCGGCAACAGACAACGGCGCCTTGCTCCCCGCGTACAAGTCATTCTACAAGATCATTGCTCAAAGCAATATCACCATGAATTCCATCTCGAAGGGCGGGGCCGGCGTTTCGGATGCCGTACGGAAGGCGGGCCTCGGCGAGTGCCGCTTTATGAGAGCAATGGCTTATTTCTATCTCGTGGTAAACTGGGGTGCCGTACCGATCGTATATGATAACGTTGCCCAGCTTGGACAGCCGCCTGTAAAGAATAATATTGAGGACGTCTGGAAGTTCATCATCATGGACCTGAAGTTTGCAGCAGCGAATCTTCCAGCGACACCTGCCGCGCAGGGACGGGTTACCAAATGGTCGGCTGAAGGAATGCTTGCCAAAGCTTACCTCTATCGTTCAGGTTATGGTGCATCTGCAGGATCACGCAATCAGCAGGACCTTGATTCAGCGGCCTTTTATGCAGGTGATGTGGTGCGCAACAGCGGACTGACACTTTATCCTGACTATGCAGGTCTGTTCAGGAGTGCCACCAACAACAGCTCCAATAACAATCCCGAAAGCCTGTTTTCTATCCAATGGATGCCATTCAGCCAGCCATGGGGAATCAATAATTCATTCCAGGCATACATGGCTTTCGAATCAGCTATCCCAAATACAGGTGACGGCTGGGGTGCTGCCCAGGGAGTTTCCGCTGATGTGGTGAAATACTTTCTTGCGCACCCCGATGATTCTATTCGCCGCAAGCAGACGGCTATGTTCAACGGTGACACTTATCCTGAACTCAAGCAGGCTTCCGGTGGATTGAACTATACGGTCACCAATATTTCCAATGTAAAAAAATACATCATTGGTTCTCCTGCAGACAATGGCAACAAGGGCGGATTTATGACAGCCTACATCAACACCTATATGTTGCGGCTTGCTGAGGTCTATCTCATTTATGCAGAAGCACTGCTGGGCAACAATGCCACAACAACAAATGCGGATGCTCTGCAATATTTCAATGCTGTAAGGGAAAGAGTGAACCTGGCACCAAAGGCCCAGATTAGCTTTGCTGATATTTTTCAGGAGAAACGTGTGGAAACGATCATGGAGGGGAGCGCATGGTACGAGATAGTACGGTGGTATTATTTCGATCCGGCTGCTGCCATGGCTTATGTTGCTGCACAGGATAAAGGAAATTATACACTTACCTGGAATGCCGGTACCAACAATCCAAGAGAGTATACAGCCGTATTTACTCCAGAGTACTATCCTGTAACGGAGTCAACCTTATATCTCCCATATCCGGAAGCGGAACTGGTCACCGCGCCAAGCCTCGCCGGTCCGCCGCAGCCATTTGATTTCAGCAAACTGCCAGGTTAATTAGTCAAATCAAAAGCAAGTCAATGAAAAAATATAATAGTATCCTGTTGCTGGCCGCATGTTTTATTCTTGCCGGAATCTTCACAGGATGTAAAAAAGATAATGGAGGCGGCGGCCCGGTCATTTCATCGATCCGCGCCATTGCTCCCGCACCGAACGACAGCACGCTTACCCGTGCAGCACCGGGTCAGACCATCGTGATCCGTGGTGCAAACCTCGCGTCAGCCACGCAGATTTATTTCAATGGTTACCAGTCTGCATTTAATTCAGCCCTGTTTGCCGACAACAATATCGTTGTTACGATACCCGCTGATATGCCATTTGCGTCACTGGACCAGTCACAACTGAACACCATCCGCGTGGTTACACCGGAAGGTGAGGTTACGTATTCCTTCCCGATTGAACCGCCGGCACCTGTGGTGCAGTCGATGACCAATGAGATGGCAGTAGCTGGCGAACGCGTCACACTGTTCGGAAATAATTTCTTCTTCATTGACAAGGTGGTATTTCCCGGAGGCATTGAAGTAGCAACAGATATTTCCACGAACGCTTCAGGGACCACGCTTGATGTTACTGTTCCCGCGGGGATTACCACAGGCGGCCCACTCGAGGTGGTGAACCGTTACGGGACAGGCGTTTCTTTGTTGCGGTTCAACGATATGGTGACAGGCATGCTCTGCAATTTCGACAATGTCAATACACTCAACAACTGGGCAGGTGTGGGCATTTCAAGTGATGCATCCCTGTTTCCGGGTAATCGTGGCACTTTTGCGCGTATGACTGTGAGCGGCATCGCCGCGGGCGACTGGGCCTGGTATGGTGGCGGCAGATCCATCAATGTGGAAATACCTGGTACCTGGGTTCCTGTTGCGAGCCTGGGAGAGTCAACGGATAACTGGGCTGTGAAATTCGAGATCAATACACGCGTGCCCTGGAAGAATGGATCGCTGCTGGTCACCAAGGACTATAGCTGGAGCTACATGCACCGTCTTCAGCCCTGGCAGCAGTCCGGCGAGTACACGTCCAACGGCTGGAAGACCATCGTAATGCCACTGAGCCAGTTTAAGACTGCAGATGGTACAGGCAACCCTCCGCCGAATATCGAGGCAGTAGTTGGCAGCAGCGGAACAGGTGGCATCAATATTTTTCACATCAACGCCGGTACGACCGTGATTGAAAATTTTGACCTCGGCATCGACAACCTTCGTGTTGCAAAGATGAAATAAGGATAGTTTCATATAAGCAGGCAATCGTTAGCAGCCCGTTTCGACGGGCTGCTTTTTATTATCATAAATTGCAAACTCAACTCTTATAATTTTTCTATGCGGAATATACTGGTGTTGTTATTTATTACCTCATTTGCAATTCATACGAATGCGCAATCCTTAAACCGGGTGAGCTTCAATGATGGCTGGTCATTTCACCTCGGTGACAGCAGCAGTGATTATAAAAAAGATGGCAGCAAGTGGAAATGGCGCAAGGTGAATGTGCCACACGATTGGAGCATTGAGCTGCCATTTGATAAAAACAGTCCTGCAGGCATCGGTGGCGGCGCTTTGCCCGGTGGCGTGGGCTGGTACCTGAAAGCATTTGTGGTGCCGGCCGGCGATAAAGGGAAAGTTATAAGGATTGGCTTCGATGGCATCTATTGCAATAGCGAGGTTTGGATAAATGGTCATTTCCTGGGTAAGCGTCCCAACGGCTATTCTTCATTTGAATATGATGTAACGGATCACGTAAAATTTGGTGCCATCAACAAGGTGCTGGTAAAGGCGGATAATTCCAGGCAGCCGAATTCGCGGTGGTACTCCGGGTCAGGCATTTATCGCAATACCTGGATCACTACGACGGACAGGCTAAGGTTCGATTACAATGGAGTCCGGGTTACAACAAAAAACTTCAAAGAGTCCGGTTCTTCTGTTATCAGTGCAACAGCCTCGATTCTAACCCCGGGTGCTGCTCTCGCAAATTGTTTCGTCGAGTTTACTGTACAGGATGCAGCAGGCAAGGTGCTTGCCAACTCCCGCTTCCGCGCGGGCCGGCAATCATCATTCGATTTCTCCACCAATCTCACTATCCAAAATGCGCGCTACTGGACTGTAAATGATCCGTACCTGTATAAACTGATCGTAACCCTGATCAAAGATGGAAAAGCTACCGATAAATATGCTGTCAATGTCGGTTTGCGTGATTTTAGGTTCGACATAGATAAAGGATTTTTTCTCAATGATCAGCCAATAAAGATCAGGGGTGTATGCAATCACCATGATCTGGGTTGCCTGGGGACAGCCGTAAACCGATCGGCGCTCCGCCGGCAGTTGGAGATTCTGAAAGCGATGGGTTGCAATGGCATCCGCACCTCGCATAATCCTCCTGCACCTGAACTCCTGGATCTCTGCGATGAAATGGGATTTCTCGTCATGAATGAATCGTTTGACATGTGGGCCCGGCCGAAGAATAAATTCGACTACCACCGTGATTTCAATGAGTGGTCAGACAGGGACCTCGCCGATTTCATCATCCGCGACAGGAATCATCCATCAGTGGTGATGTGGAGCCTGGGCAATGAAATTCCGGAGCAATGGTCAGAGGGTAGTGATAGTTCAGGGGCAGTGATCCTTCGGCGTTTGCATAACCTGGCAAAAAAACTCGATCCTACCAGGCCCACGATGACCGCCAATAATGAAGTGGGTCCATGGAATAAATTGCTGGCTTCGAAGATCGCAGATATCAATGGATATAACTACAATCACCATAAATGGGACAGTGCCATCATTGCGTGGCCGGGCAAGCCCTTCATTGTAACGGAGTCCGTATCGGCGTTACAGACCCGGGGCCATTATGATTTTCCAGCCGATAGCCTTCGTATCTGGCCGGCAAGATGGGACCTGCCAGTGGAAAATGCGAATGCAGATCATACCTGCTCCGCATTTGATAATTGCCGCACACCCTGGGGCAGTACGCATGAGGAGTCGCTTATTGAACTGGAAAAGTATCCGCACGTATCCGGTATGTTTGCCTGGACAGGTTTTGATTATCTTGGTGAGCCAACGCCTTATGGATGGCCTTCCCGGAGCTCTTATTTCGGCATCATCGATCTTGCCGGTTTTCCGAAAGATGTTTATTATCTCTACCAGAGTATATGGACTGATAAACCGGTACTCCATCTTTTTCCGCACTGGAACTGGAAGCCGGGTACCACAATCGATGTGTGGGCCTACTTTAATCAGGCCGATGAGGTTGAACTATACCTGAACGATGTATCGATGGGCGTTCGCCGCAAAAACGATACGACAATGCACGTTTCCTGGAAGGTGCTCTACAGGCCGGGAACGTTGAAGGCCGTTTCAAGGAAGAATGGGAAGGTGGTCCTGGAGAAACAGATTCACACCGCCGGGCCGGCTGCATCCATCAGCGGACGGCTTTATGCAGACTCCATCAGCGCAGTAGCCGGAGACCTTGCATTCATCACGTTCTCTGTTGTGGATGAAAAGGGCAACCTTGTACCGGATGCAGATCAACTACTGAAATTCAATGTAGATGGCGGAGAAATTGTTGGCGTTGACAATGGCTACCAGGCAAGCCTGGAGCCCTTCGTCGCGAATTATCGCAAAGCCTACAATGGTTTATGCCTGGCTGTTGTCCGTCCTGTGGCAGGCAGGAAAGAGGTGCGGATAACTGCTACCTCGCCAGGACTGAAATCTGTTTCAGTGCTGATCCATGTAAAATAAAAAAGGGGGAGCCGCAATGGCACCCCCTTTCAACCAGGTAAGGGTTGATTAATGGTACATCACTTTTTTAGTGAAGGTCTCTCCGTTATTTTTATTCAGAATTTTAACCAGGTAAATACCGGCTGGTATTTTATTTCGTTCAATCACTACTGCTCCGCTGCGGATGCGTTGAGTCTGTTGTTTGTAGAAAACCTGTCCGGCCATGTTTACAAGCGCAATCTCATATACGGCGTCGGTTTTTCCACTTAACTGTACTGTTAGAGCGGCTACTACAGGGTTAGGCATGGTGTGAACAGAAACCTGCTCATTGCTGATGGTAATGATGTTGCTGTAGTCAACTTTGCCATCATTGCTTGTGATCTTTAACCGGTACTGGCTCACGCCACCCGCCGGATTTTCATCAGGTAGTGTATACGTGGTTGCGTTACCGTTATTGATCGCATCCTTTGTGCCCACGGGTGCAAACGATACAGACTGGGCGATACGGCGCTCTACGGTGTAGCTGCGGATATCTTTTTCACCATTTACTTTCCAGTTCAATACAACCTTGTCATTTTCCATTTTGCCGGTGAAACTGAGCAGTTTTACAGGCAGTACAGGGCTGCAGTCTCCATCCAGGTTATAGTAGGAAAGGCGCAGCAGGCATCCATTGTTTACGGACGTTTTACACACATAGGTGCCGGTGTCTGTAGGTAACAGGTAAGGAATGTTATAGTTCTGGCTGGTAGTGATCAGCACACTGTCCGTTGGGCTTGTTTTCCGGTACCAGGTGTAGGTGGCGTTTGGAATCGTGTCAACACTGAGGGTGATGTTATTTGAATAACAGTCAATGTTATTGCTGCTCACGTTAAGGTTTCCGAGGGGCAACACACTCACGTCGCTGAGTGTACCATTGCCGCAAGCGTCCACAGCTCTCATGCGCACCAGTGAGTAAGGCTGGTTGGTGTTGATCGCGAAGATCGGGCTGGCCTGGGCAGGCGTCACGATGCTTGGTCCCACAGGATTGCTGCCAATGATCTCGTAGGTGAACGGGGCCACACCGCCGTTACCTGCAGCGCTTATGCTGAAGTTATTGTTATCGCACTGATATCCCGCTGAGTTTTGCAGATCAGGATACTGGTAATCCGTGATAGTAATGGTGTCATACACACGCTGGCTACAGGTGCTGATGTTCCATTCTACGATGTAGGTAGCGGGAGCAAGTTCACCAAATCCGAAGCGTTTTTGATTGGCAGAGATCACCACGTTCGTTGCAGGGTTCATCGTTACATTCACCCCATTTTTCTTGATGATAGCGGGTGTGATCATGCCGATGTTTGAAACGAGGTCCATCGTCAGCGCACCTGATCCGTTCTGGAATTGTGCGCTTGGGCATTTGGATGTTGCGCTGGTGATGCGGTTGAATATGCTCGGATTAGGGCTTACAGTTACTGTGTCGGTCTGGTTACAGCTATTGATCACGGCCACGCGATAGTTCAGGCTGCCGGTAAGCGCAGGTATATTGTTGAACGTATAAGTGGAAGTGCTGAAAGCCTGGGTAGCAATAACATTGTTCAGCGGTCCGATCACTTTTGCGGTATAGGGCGCAAGTCCGGAAGCAACGGTCACTTTGATGTTGGTCGTATTGATCGTACATGATTCTGTGGCAAGCAGGCTGAATGCAACCGGGTCAGCATTCACTGTGAAGTTTCTTACGATGTCTGCATCACCACAACCAGGGCTTACGCGGATCGAGTAAGTGCCATAAGGGATGTTGGTGAATGAGCCCGTGGTGTTGCAGCTTACAAGTACGTTGCTGCTGTTATACAAGCAATAATTTGGCGAGATCAGGTTGGTCTGACCTGTGATGGCAGCGTTGAAACCGGTACAGGTTTTTCCTGAAATGGTCACTGACGCACCAATTGACGGCGCGAGGCGGGCGGCTGTGAAGCATTTTGTTACCGGTACCGCCGGGCATGGTGTTGAACCATTTGTGGTAACAATCTCGATACAATAGGCACCATACGGAACGTTGGTGAATACACCTGTTGTGTTGCAGGCGATCGTTACATTGTTATTATCCTTCAGGCAATATTTTGCATCAGGGATGTTCGTTACAGAAGGGATGGTAACTGTGAACGTTGTACATGTGCGTGCAGAGATGACAGGATTGCCTGCGGCAGGCTGGGGCTGGTTGACCGTAAAGCAATTCGTTATCGTAGTATCATAGCACGGTGTCGAGGAGGTGATCTTATAACAATACGAACCAAAAGCAAGACCTGTCCATACGCCATTCGTATTACACCCGATCAGGTTGCCCAGGTTGTCATACAGGCAATAGGTGGCATTGAACACATTGCTTTGGCCTGTTACGCTGGCGGTAAAGGAACTGCAGGTAAGCGCGCTGATCGCGGGTGCCGATGTAACCGTCGGTTTGGGCGCAGCCACCGTGATCGTTCTCACGATCGTAGTGTCATAACAGGGTGCGCTGGAAGTCGTGCGGATCGTGTAGGTACCGTAAGGAATGTTGGCAAATACGCCTGTGGTATTGCAACTCACCTGAACGTTGGCCGCGTTGAACAGACAATATTGCGGTGAATAAAGATTTGTCTGCCCGGTAACAGTTGCGTTGAATGTGCTGCACTGGTAGTTGTTGATGGTGACACTGGCTCCGATAGCAGGCGTCGGTGCGGGCACATTGAAGCATCTTGTGATAAGGGTATCATAGCAGGCATCCCGCACTTCGATGCAATAGTTACCATAGGGCACATTGGTAAAATCACCGGTGGTATTGCATTGTACTGTGGCGCCGCCTTTTTTCAGGCAGTATTGTGGGGATGTCAGATTAAGCGGGCTGGTTGTTTTTACATTGAATGTGCTGCAGGTATAGTTGGAAATGGTCTGCCCTGCTGCGATCTGCGGTACGCTGTTCGTCCACGTGAATGACAGCACCTTCCCGCAGCGGTCCTTCACTACATAAACGACAGTGCGGAGCGGGCTTCTTGTTACCTGGAAATTTCTGCTAGATGTCCAGGTAGTGTCACCGGGAAAATTTACATAGCCATAAGAAAATCCATCGAATGCAGTTCCTGATGTGTTGTAAGCACCGTGTGTATTCAGCAGTTCAATGTTAACCGAAACTTTATTGCAATTGATCTTATTGACGTTAGTATTTGTGATCGACCAGTTATAGTCCGGAAGGTTGATCGATCTTGTCTGTACCCCACCACATGAGTCACGGAGCTGAATGTAATAATCACCGGCAGGCAGGCCTGTGAAATTGCCGGTGACAGAGCTCGTACCGACAGCCGAAGTGGAAGGAGAAACGATGGTATAGGTAAAAGGGGCACGTCCATATTGTAAACCCGTTACGCTAATGGTGCCATCCGATCCACCGTTGCAGGTGATGTCGGTCTTCACGAGTTGAAACCTTGGATCACTGTAAGAACCGGTAACCACGATGTTGTCCTGGATGATGGTACATCCGGAAACCATGTCCTTCGTGTAAACCGTATACGTGCCCGGGGCAAGGCCGGTGATCGTGGAGGTAGACGTAAGGGGAGTGGCGATCGGCTCTATGATCTTGTAACTGTAGTCACCTGATCCGCCTGTCGCGGTGATGGTGATGGTGCCGGTATTGGCGCATCTGGACTCCGAAGTGGAATAAGTCGCGGAAAAACCGTAACAGTTCGACGGCGTTTGAGCGGTGGCGATGAGGGCGCAGCACAGGAGCGCCATTACAGTCAGGTAAGGTTTAAACATAACGTTTTTTCTAAGGGTTGGGACTAGGGACAAATACTTAGCTAATGTATACGGAAATTACGGTCGGTGCAATACCGTGAACCCGCAGAGGGCGGCATATTTTTTTCTCAAATTTGTAAATCGATGAATTATAGCCTGTTCTGGTCAAATATTTTCTGGAAAAATACCAGCAGGAGTAAGGGTTTATACGCGGGCGCTTCAATAAAAGTCATAATGTGAGCAAAGACACTATCAGAATTGCCGGTCAATCCTCAAAGCGCCTCCTGCACCAGGATAGCCACAGCCATAAGGAGAATAAAGAAACCAAATCCTTTCTTAAGCGACTGCGCGGGCACCTTTTCCGCCAGGCGGCTGCCGATGTACAGGCCGGTGATGGCCAGCCCGGTGAAGGTCAGGATCAGCGTCCAGTCGTACGAAAACTGCCGCAGGCTGAACAGAAAACCAAACAGCGAATTGATCGCAACGATAAGAAGGGAGGTGCCCACCGCTTTTTTCATGGGCAGGCGGAGGAAGATGACAAGGGTGGGGATGATGAGAAATCCGCCGCCGGCGCCGAGCAAGCCAGTTACGAGCCCGATAAGCAGCCCAAAAATGATGAGAGGGAGTGGTTGATGACGTTTCGATGCCTGGGTCTGGTCAGTCTGTTCCCGGTGATTGAAAATCATAGAGATCGAAGCCGCGAGCATCAGTACGGCAAAGACCATCATCAAAACCATGCCCGATGTGATCACCATACCGTCCCCCCTGTAAAGCACGTCAGGAATGACAGGCAATATATAATGACGGGTGATAAAGATGGAAAGGATGGAGGGAAAGCCGAATTCTGTGACTGCCCTGAAATCAACCACGCCCTTCAGGTAGGAACGTATCCCACCCACCAGGCTGGTAGTACCCACTATAAATAATGAACTGGTAGTGGCCAGCAGAGGGTCGATGCCGAACAGGTACACCAGCACGGGCACGGTGAGTATAGATCCGCCACTGCCGACCATGCCAAGTGATATACCGATCAGTATCGATGCTATATAGCCGGCTATTTCCATGATTTATTGTTGCTCCAATGCTTTCAGCAGCACTTCCATTTTGCTGCTGCGGCTTCCTTTGATAAGCATCGCACTGCCCTGGAAATCCTGCTTCTTCAGCCATTCCGCTGCTTCTGTTGAATTGGTGAACTGCAGAAATGGGTGATTGATTTTTCCAAAATCACCGCCAACAAGCACAACCTGTTTCCACGTATATTTTTTTATAAGAGCAATGATCTGTTCATGCTCGGAAACGCTGCCGGTTCCCAACTCAGCCATAGCACCAAGCAGCAGGATCTTTTCGCCCTCCATGCGCGCGAAGTTCTCAATCGCCAGGCTCATACTGCTGGGATTGGCATTGTAGGCATCCAGTATGATGGTATTGGTCCCCTTGCGGATCAGTTGTGATCGGCTATTGGACGGTACGTAATGTTCTATTGCATCACGAATATCATTTTCAGGAACATTGAAGTTCTTGCCTATCGTGACCGCTGCCAGCACATTGGGTACGTTATAGCTGCCCACCAGTTGTGTCTTTATAATGGGTATTCCAAATCCCTCTGTAAAGCTCACTTCGAGGAAAGGATCAACACGGCTTGCCTTTCCTACAACATGAGCTCCGTCCTGCTCGCCATACTTGATGATCCCGCTGATTCCCTTACTCATCTCCTGGAGGTATTCATAATCCCAGTTCACGAATGCAAATCCATGCGTTAGCTGTCGTAGATGATCGAACAATTCACCTTTTCCCTTACGCACGCCTTCTTCACCTCCAAAACCCTCGAGGTGCGCTTTGCCAACGTTTGTTATCAGGCCATGGGTGGGATTGGTATAGACACAATAGCCCGCGATCTCCTGTTGATGATTGGCGCCCATTTCTATCACGGCGATCTCTGTATCAAGGGGTACACGCAGGATCGTAAGGGGGATGCCGATGTGATTGTTGAGATTGCCGACCGTAGTGGAGGTCCTGTATTTTTTTGAAAGAACAACGTGGATCAGCTCCTTCGTGGTGGTCTTTCCGTTACTGCCGGTGATAGCAATAAAAGGGATGTTCAACTGTGCGCGATGATAGGCCGCGAGCTGCTGAAGGGTAATGAGTACGTTTTCCGTGAGTATCGTTTTGCCCGGGATCTCATAGCCTGCCTCATCTATCACGGCATAACTGGCACCACTGTCCAGGGCTTGTTTGGCAAACTGGTTGCCATTGAAATTATCGCCTTTGAGCGCAAAGAAGATATCGCCTTTTTTCAACTGGCGGGTATCAGTTTGTACGGACAGTGATTGGAGATAAAGCTGATAGAGTTGTTCGATCTGCATGTAACAAAATTAGTTTTCGGCAGGGGATATGGCATAAAAAAAATCCTCCCGCAGAAGCGGGAGGATTTTCTATGAGAGAGAAGGTGTTATTTCTTTTGTCTTTTTGAAGGGAACTGCTGACCAACTTTGCGGCCGTTTCCTTCAGGGCTGCCCATGCGGTCCATAGCGCAACGGAAACCGAGGGTGCTGAGAGCCTGATCTTCTTCCAGGTAGCGGCGTGTACCAGGGCTCAGCCAGTATGCGCGGTCGTTCCAGCTACCACCTTTGTAAACGCGTGATTTATCGCTTACGAGGGTTGTTTTACCATAACCATATTCAGATTGTGAAGCGGTATCACCATCGAGATAGTTGATAACGTTACCACGCTGATAGTTACGGCGGTTCTTGCTTTCTGCATCAGTAACATCAACCATTCTTACACGGCCAGTGGTGTCATTCTTTTCAGCTTCACCATCAGCATTCTTGTAAATCTTCTGGTATTTGTTACCACGGAAAGGAGCAGGCATATCATCGTAGTCCATAGATGAAAGAGGTCTGTAAACGTCCTGTACCCACTCGCTGACGTTACCCGCCATGTTGTATATACCAAAACCGTTCGGGAAGAAAGAAGTTACTTCAGCGGTGTAGAAGGCGCGGTCATTCAGACCACCGGCAACACCCGCGTTATCACCCGCACCACGTTTGAAGTTGGCGAGGAATGCACCCTGCCATGTTCCATGACGTGTATCACGGAGACCGTTCACGTTTTGTGACCAGGGATAGATTTGTTTATTGGATTGCAACTCTTCACCACGTTTGCCTTCTTTTTTAGACGGGCGTGGATTCTGATCGATCAGACCGTATGCCGCGTACTCCCACTCAGCTTCGAAAGGCAGGCGGTAGTCAGGCATCAGGATACCATCTTCCATGGATACTTTGGTGCGGGGCTGACCATTTGCATTTTTAAGTGCTTTTGATTTACCCGGAACCGGTGTATAAAGATCGAGGAGGTAAGATTTGGTAGTGAAGTTTTCGCTGCCCTGCTGGCCTTGCAGGCCTTGTTTACCGATAAATCCTTTCTGGAGGAGGATACCTTCATTCACACGGTCACTTCTCCAAAGGCAGAAGTCAGTAGCCTGTCTCCAGGTAACACCCACTACAGGGTAGTAGTTGAAGCCGGGGTGGCGGAAATAATATTCAACCATTGGCTCATTGTAGCTGAGCTCACTGCGCCATACCAGGGTATCGGGCAATGCGCCTTCAATGATCGGCTGGTTAACGGGATCGGTAGGATCGAACACACGCTGTAACCAGAACAGGTACTCGCGGTAGTGAACGTTGGCTACCTCAGTTTTGTCAATATAGAAGGAAGGCACAGATACACGGCGGGGGATATTATTCCATTCGCCCATAACGTCCTCTTCGGTCTGACCCATTGTGAAGGTACCACCCTGAACGAACACCAGACCCGGGCCGGTAGCCTGGTCTTTGGATTTAGCTACCTGGTAGCCACCCATGTTCTTATCATTGTAGTTCCAGCCTGTTACGTCAGACTTGCTTTTTTTGCTCGATGATCCTTTACAGGATGTGAGTGCGGCAAGCACCACACAGGAGGATAAAAGGATTGCTAAGTTTTTCACTCTCATTGTTTTTTGCATAACACCTTAGAATTGGAATAAATTTAACGCCGGCCGGCACCTTATTATTGTACAGAAAAAAAAGAATAAAGGCCGCAATTGCGAATATAGCGCGTTTAGGGAAAACGGGCTAAGCGGTTTTACGTCAATCGGATAAGGACTTTTCCGATGGTTAAGGCTGAGGCTGAGGTTAAGGCTGAGAAGATGGTTTGGTCCCTGGTCTCAACCTTAACCTTAACCTCAACCTCAACCCGGTGCGTGAAATGCAAAGAAAATGCTAATATCCGTGCAATAATCTTAGTAAAAATCCGTTCAAAGAGACCGAATTGACCAGCCAGCTATACGCCATTTTAAACCACTAAGGGTTTACGTCGGACCCTCCGACGAAATTAGAACACAGGCGATTACCGGTTTTTCTTTTCAGGTAAAATTCAATATTTTAGCCCGGCTTTTAACCAAAACATATACATTTACAATTAATACTAAACACACTATTCATGAGACCAACTGCTTTAAAGCTGACTGCTGGAATCCTGATGCTATGTGGCACTTTCTCAGCCATCAAAGCGCAGGATAAGATAAATGTAGTGACGACTGCTGTGCCTTTCCTCCGTATCTCTCCTGATGCCCGTGCCGGTGGTATGGGTGAACTTGGTATTGCTACCTCTCCTGATGCCAGCGCTGGT
This sequence comes from Bacteroidota bacterium, assembly GCA_023430465.1. Taxonomy (GTDB): domain Bacteria; phylum Bacteroidota; class Bacteroidia; order Chitinophagales; family Chitinophagaceae; genus JAEZAM01. The sequence goes on from JAEZAM010000036.1 coordinate 45,844, forward strand.
TTCTGGAACATCGGTAAAGTTGCCTTCAACGAATCCAAAGGCGGTATCTCCGCTACCTATACTCCATGGCTGAAGGAAATTGTAAATGATGTATATCTCGCCTCCCTTTCCGGTTACTATAAATTTGATGAGAACCAGGCCCTGAACCTTGGCGTTCGTTATTTCAGCCTGGGTAATATCCAGTTCACTGACCAGAACGGTAATCTGAATGGCAACGGTAAACCCCGTGAGTTTGGAATCGATCTCGGTTATTCCCGTAAGCTCTCTGAGAAGATCGGTCTCGGTGTAGCCCTCCGTTATATCAACTCCGACCTGGCTTCCGGCGCTCCTTCAGGTGGCAACACCTACAAAGTAGGTAGCTCAGTTGCCGGTGATATCGGTTTCTACTATGATGCAAAAAATGCAACAGGCGACGGTTTCACTTTCGGTGCTACCCTCACCAACCTCGGTGCCAAGATCGCTTACACCGATGATGCTGACCAGAAAGATTATATCCCTGCCAACTTCGGTATCGGTACTACCTGGAATAAAAGCTTCGACGAGCAAAACAAACTGACCCTGGGTATCGACTTCAATAAATTGCTGGTTCCTTCCCTGGAAGAAAACGCAACACCTCAGCAACTTGCTGACTACCGCAGCAAAGGAATCGCCAGTAGCTGGTTCAGCTCTTTCAGCGATTTCCCCGGACAGGCTAACGTGTCTATCGGTGCTGAATACTGGTATAACAACCAGTTTGCCTTCCGCGCGGGTTATTTCTTTGAAGACAAATCAAGAGGAAACCGTCGTTATTTCACAGCAGGTCTTGGTCTAAAATACAATGTATTTGGTCTGAACTTCTCTTACCTCGCTCCTTCAGGTGGCGGTGGTGCAAACCAAAATCCGCTGTCAAACACACTGCGTTTCTCCGTACTGTTTGACCTCGATGGCGGCAGCAGCAACAGCAGCGCTTCGGAAAATTAATAATACAAACCTTCTTGCTACGCCCCCGCATCGCGGGGGCGTAGTTTTTTATGGCCATAACTAATTTGTTAGGCATATTTGCAACTAAATCAGGACAATGGGTTTCAGAATAGGCACAGGGATCGATTATCATCAACTCGCCGCCGGCAGGGATCTTTGGATAGGGGGTATCAAAATTCCGCATCACAAAGGTTCAGTCGGCCACAGCGATGCAGATGTATTGTTGCACGCAATATGTGATGCCTTGCTTGGCGCCCTCGCCCTGGGCGATATAGGTACACATTTCCCCGATACCGACGAAAAGTACAAAGGCATCGACAGCAAGATCCTGCTCGAGGAGACGATGAAGCTGATCCGTGACAAAGGTTATCGTGTGGTAAACATTGATAGCACGCTCTGTCTTGAACTTCCTAAAATAAAACCACATGCCCCCGCCATGCGCGAAGTGATAGCGGCCATCACCGGCATATCGATTGCTGATGTATCTATAAAAGCCACCACTACGGAACGCATGGGATTCGTAGGCCGGGAAGAAGGATTGATGGCCTATGCAACCGTATTACTGGAAAACAACTGATCCGGGCAGAACTGCCGCAAGACATAACCAACAACATGACAGCACTCACTGTAAAGATCATCAACAAATCAACCAACCCGCTGCCCGCATACGCCACGCCAGGCTCATCCGGCATGGATCTGCGCGCAGACATGGCCGGTCCAAAAGTACTCGCGCCGCTTCAACGTGACCTGATCCCCACCGGGATATTCATCGAATTGCCGGATGGTTATGAAGCACAGGTGAGACCAAGAAGTGGCCTCGCCGTGAAGCAGGGAATTACCTGCCTGAACACGCCTGGCACTATTGATGCCGATTACCGGGGAGAAATTAAGATCATTTTGGTAAACCTCTCCGGTGAGCAGCAGGTCATACAACCCGGAGACCGGATCGCCCAGCTCGTCATCCAGAAAGTGGAAAAAGTAGCATGGGCCGAAGTGGAATCCATCAATGAAACAGAACGAAGCGATGGTGGCTTTGGACACACCGGTAAGAAATAAAAAACGAATCATGGTAAGAATAACAGTGCTCTGCCTCCTGGTATTTCTCCTGGCTTCCTGCCGCTCGACACGTAAGATCCGTACCGCAATTGCGAAAAAAGACACCATAGCCACCGTCACTTCGCCGGTTGGTATGACAAAGAATGACTCCATGGTGGTGATCCGCGAAACACTTGCAAAGATGAATGCAGGCAAGATCGATTTCACCACATTTTCCGGTAAAGTGAATGTGGACTACCAATCCACGGACGGGAAAAAATATGATGTGAACGCCAACCTGCGGATGTACAAGGACAGTTGCATCTGGGTTTCCATCACCGCGATCTTCGGCATTGAGGGATTGCGGGCCTACATCACCAGAGACTCCGTCAAGATCCTGAACAAGCAGGACAAGATATACACCGCACGAAGCGTCGCGTACCTGAAAGAGATCACCGCTTTGCCACTTGATCTCCGGTCGTTACAGGATATCCTGATCGGGAACCCGGTATTCATCGACAGTGTTCTGTCTTATAATACCACCGGACAGGGCATCACGCTATTAAGCGTGGGCGAATTTTTCCGCCATCTGCTGACACTTAATACCTCTTATAAGATCGAGGGCAGTAAACTCGATGACCAGGACCTGTTACGAAGCAGGAACTGCCTGCTGAGCTATTCAGCCTATGAGACATCGGGCGAAAGGCAATTCTCTACCAAACGCCGGATCGTGGTGACCGAGAAGAAAAACCTGGATATAAAACTGGATTTCAAGAGTTTTTCGTTTAATGAAACGTTAACGTTCCCGTTCTCTGTACCGAAAAATTACAAAACAGAGTAGGGCTGTAAAATTTATCGGGTAGCTGGGCGTTATCACTATCCGGTCGTTATATCCTATTTTAGAACATCTCAAACAACAGTACATGAAAAAAATCCTGCTTACTCTTTTACTTTCAGGAGGAATTTTTGCGCTGGCGCAGTCTCAGCCCCCCGGATCAGATAAGGCGGAACTTGAACGCGAAAGAAGGGAAATTCAAAATGAACTGAAGGAGATACAGGGTGCGTACAATAAGATAAAGGGTAGAACGAAAGCTGAGCTCGCGCAGATGAATATGCTGAACCGCAAGATCACGCTGCAGGAACAATACATCAACAGTATCAACCGCGAATTGAAGATGATCGATGATGATCTCTACAGAAGCAATCTCGAGATCTATCGCCTGCAGAAGCAGCTTGACACGATGAAATCCCAGTATGCCAAGACCGTTGTCTATGCCTACAAGAACCGCAGCAGTTTCGACTACGTCAATTTTGTTTTCTCCGCAAATAGTTTCAATGATGCCATTCGCCGCGTTGCCTACCTCAGAAGCTACCGGGCTTATCGTGAAAAACAGGTGGCCACGATCAATGAGACACAGCAACTGATCGCCAAACGCCAGCAGCAGCAGGTAGGGCGGAAGCAGCAGAAAAGCGAAGCGCTGATGAGCCAGACGAAGGAGCGCTCCGTGCTGGCTGATCAGAAAAAGGAAAAGGATGTAGTTGTCTCAAAGTTGAAAGGACAGGAAAAGGATCTGCAAAAGCAGATGGCAGCAAAGAAAAAAAGAGATGCTGATATAAAAAATGCGATCGCTGCGATCATCCGTCGTGAGATCGAAGCGGCGAAGAAAGAAGAGCGAGATCGGATAGCTGCGGCAAAGAAAGCCGAAGACGAGCGTAAGAAAATAGCAGCGGCTAACCCAACAACATCACGTCCCTCGACAACTACACCGCCACCGGCTGCCACACCGGCTCCGCCCAAAAAGGATGTCAGCTATCTTGAGTTGAACTCAAAAGATGTGGCCCTGGGAGCAGATTTTACCAACAACCGGGGTAAACTTCCCTGGCCGGTGGACAATGGTTTTGTCAAAATACCATTTGGATTATACACCATACCTGAAACGACGATCCGGAATAACAACCCGGGCCTTACAATCGCCACCGAGCGGGCGGGGGGGAACGTTAAAGCAGTATTTGACGGAGTCGTTGTTGCCATTCACAACTACGGTGATGGTGCGGCAGTGGTGATCCGCCACGGTAAATATTTTACCTCTTACAGCAATCTCTCGGGAGTCAATGTAGGGAAGGGATCTAATGTAAAGACGGGTCAGGTGATCGGTAAAGTGGGTGAAGCCGAGGACGGTTCAGGAGGTCAGGTGGATTTCATGATCATGATCGAGAACAAGGAAGTGAATCCCGCGCCCTGGCTGCGGAGGTAGAGAGTTTCACGCAAAGACGCCAGGCAAACAGCCAGGTACGCAATTTGCGCCTTTGCTTACATGGCGTCTTTTCGAGAAGCCTTAAAGGAATCTCTCATACAACGCCTCATACTGCGGCACTACATTATTGATATCATATTTCCTTGCCTGAGCAGCGGCCCTCTCCTTGAACCCGTCAAGCGTGGCTTTGTCTTTCAATATTTCCAAAGCCTGCCGGCTCATGTTGTCCACGTCGCCGACGTTTGACATATACCCTGTTTCTCCATCGATGTTTATTTCTCTTAACCCGCCTGCATTGGTAGATACTACCGGCACACCTGCTGCCATGGCTTCCAGTGCGGCAAGTCCGAAACTCTCATAGTCAGAGGTCAGGAGAAAAAGGTCGGCGATAGCGAGAATGTCTTCCATCTGTTCCTGCTTGCCTACGAATCTTATCTCATCACAGATGCCGAGTTGTCTTCCAAGTTCTTCGGCCATTTGACGCTCTGGTCCGTCACCGACAAACAACAGCTTGCTGGGTGTGGTCTTCAGTACCTGGTCAAAGATTTTCACAACATCCTGAACACGTTTTATCTTCCTGAAGTTCGACGCATGAAGGAGTATCTTCTCCCCGTTTGGTGCGATCACTTTTCGGAATGCATCAATGGGTTTACGCGCAAAGCGCTCTACGTCCACGAAGTTGTAGATGACCTGTATGTCTTTTTTTATGGGAAATGTGCGAAAGGTTTCTTCCCTCAGGTTCTCCGATACAGCCGTGATGGCATCGCTCTCGTTGATGGAAAATGCGACAACGGGTGCGTAGGTTTTATCGCGGCCTACGAGGGTGATGTCAGTGCCGTGAAGTGTGGTGATAACTGGGATGTGTTTTCCTTCAGGCTCAAGTATTTTTTTTGCCATATACGCTGCGGAGGCATGCGGTATGGCGTAATGAACATGCAAGAGATCGAGGTCATTGTTTTTGATCACGTCAACCATGGTGCTAGCCAGTGCCGTTTCATAAGGAGGGTAATCAAAAAGCGGGTAGGTGGGTACCTGCACCTCGTGATAAAAGATATTAGGGATAAAGCCATTGAGACGCACGGGCTGCTGGTAGGTGATAAAATGTACCTGGTGCCCTTTAACTGCCAGGGCTTTTCCCAGTTCTGTAGCTAATACTCCGCTACCGCCAAAAGTGGGATAGCATACAATTCCTATGCGCATAAATATGTTTAATGACCCCCAGGCGGGGGCGGGTCCTAAGGTAAACAGATTTTACCGGTGAAGGTTTGCCGTTTATCTTAAATCTTTATCTTGATGCCCCATAAACACGCTTACAGATAATTACCAATTTCGCGAGCATGAAAAAATCTTTGCTATTACATGTCGGGATTGCACTTGGCATGGCTGCATTTGGACAAACGGAAGACAGTGCCTTCATCCGTCGGTTAGCTGATGAAATACTGACAAACAGCGGCGCTTACGAAAATCTGAGGCACCTGACCAAAAAGATCGGTCCGAGACTGGCCGGCAGTACAGGTATGGTGAAATCGGAGAAATGGGGCCTGGAAAGAATGAAAGAGGCAGGCGCAGACCTTGCGTGGATGCAGGAGTGTAAAGTGCCGCATTGGGAGAGAGGCGGTGAAGACGTGGCCCACGCTTCATTTTCCGGTATCAAACAACGAAAACTGGATGTAGTGGCTCTCGGAAATTCGCTGGGTACAGGCGGGTCACCGGTTGTTGCCAGCGTTATTGAAATCCGCTCCTTTGAAGAACTGGAACAGAAGAAAGACCTGGTAAAAGGGAAGATCGTTTTTTACAACTATCATTTCAAACCCACCTTTGTCCGCACCTTCGAAGCCTACCGGGATGCGGTAAAATATCGTGGCAGCGGGCCTTCCATGGCAGCAAAGTATGGCGCCCGCGCGGTGATCGCGAGAAGCATGAGCCATAGCACCGATAACAACCCACACACCGGCTCACTGCGGTATGATACGAACCACGCAAAGATCCCTGCCGTTGCCATCGGCTTGCAGGACGCCGACTGGCTCAGTGCGCAGCTTGCGAAACAACCAGTTACTGTCACGCTCAAAACCAATGGAAAGTTCTTACCGGACGCAACAGGTCATAATATCATTGGTGAGTTGAAAGGAGGTGAGTTTCCTGACGAGATCATCACGATAGGCGGTCATCTCGATAGTTGGGATAACTGTGAAGGTGCGCATGATGATGGCGCGGGATGCGTACAGACAATCGAGGTACTGCGTGCAATGCAGGCGGTGGGTTACAAACCCAGGCGCACTATCCGGTTTGTCTTATTTGCCAATGAAGAAAATGGGCTTGCAGGTGGATTGAAATATGCCGCGGAGGCAAAAGCAAAAGGAGAGAAGCACATTTTCGCATTGGAGAGTGACGCTGGCGGGTTTACACCACGGGGCTTCGGCATCACGGCCAGCCCATCACAATTTGCAAAATTTGCATCATGGCAGGATATATTGGCTCCCTATGGTGCGCGTGAGATCGTGAGTGGCGGCGGGGGTGCGGATATCGGTCCACTGCGGGAAAGCCATGGCACAGTAGTTTCCAGCTACCTGCCGGATTCACAACGTTACTTCGATATCCATCACGCGCGAAGTGATGTGTTTGAAAGCGTGAATAAAAGAGAGCTTGATCTCGGGGCAGTGAATATGGCGGCACTGATCTATTTGGTGGATAAATACGGGTTGTGAGTTTCGCTCAAAGTCGCAAGGAGGGCAAAGCATTCTAAGCTTTGCGTGAAACTTAACCGGCGATCAACTCCCTGACGGCCTCCTTTATAGTTGCAAACGGGAACGAATCCAATACCGCATCCATCTGTTTCTTTATCGCTGAGGTACCGAGGTTTCCGATACTTCCTTCATGCGTATGTTTGATCTCCGCACCTGCGGTAAATTTTCCTGACTCAATGTCCAGTCCCACCTGGCGATAGGCATCACGGAAGGGCATGCCCCGTAGCACTAATTTATTTACCTCCTCTACGCTGAAGAGGTATTTATACTTCTCATCAGCAAGCAGGTTCTTTTTTACCTCGATGTTGCTCAGCATCAGGATAGCCATGTCCAGGCAGTCCCGAAGTGTGCCGAATGCAGGAAAAAGATGTTCCTTCAGCAGTTGCAGGTCACGATGATAGCCCGAGGGGAGATTGGTTGTCATCAGCATGATCTCATTGGGCAACGCCTTGATACGATTGCAATGGCTCCGTATCAGTTCAAATACGTCCGGGTTCTTCTTGTGCGGCATGATGCTGCTGCCCGTGGTCAGCGTATCGGGGAAACTGATAAACGAGAAATTCTGGTTCAGGTACAAGCAGGCATCCATGCTCATTCTTGCCAGTGTATCTGCCACGTTCGCCATGGCCTGCGCGGTGACACGCTCCGCTTTCCCACGACCCATCTGTGCATAGACTACATTATAGTTGAGATCCGCAAACCCCAGCAATTTGGTCGTCATGGTCCGGTTGATAGGGAATGACGAGCCATAGCCGGCAGCGGAGCCGAGGGGATTCTTATTTACCACATCAAACGCTGCTTTCAACGTCAACACATCATCAGCAAGGCTTTCCGCGTACGCACCAAACCAGAGGCCGAATGAGGAAGGCATGGCCAGTTGCAGGTGTGTATAACCCGGCAGGTGATCCTCTTTATGTTTTTCACTCAGTTCCTGCAGCAATTCAAAAAGGCGGTTGATATCGTTCACCATCATTTCGATCTCGTGGCGCAGGTAAAGACGGATGTCTACCAGTACCTGGTCGTTACGGCTTCTGGCGGCGTGGATCTTTTTTCCAATGTCACCCAAGCGTTCGGTAAGGAGTAGTTCAACCTGTGAATGAATGTCTTCAACAGCCGGATCCAGGGTGAAGTTACCGCTGGCAATAGTTTGATAAATTACTTTGAGTTCGCGTTGCAGAGCGGCAAGTTCATCCGCCGTGATCAGGCCGATGCTTTCCAGCATGCGGGTATGCGCCAGCGAGCCAAGTACATCAAAAGGGGCCAGGAACATATCCATTTCGCGGTCTTTTCCTACGGTGAAATGTTCCACCTCTTTTGCAGATGCTTCTTTTTTTTGCCAGAGTTTCATATCAAAATATTTACACCGCCGTATGCTCTATACAATATTATCGAGCAGGTGGATATATGTGTTGATTCCTGTTGTTATTTCGTCGATGAAAATATACTCGTCGGCAGTATGGCTGCGTGCAGAGTCCCCGGGTCCGATCTTGAGTGCCGGAAAGGGCATAAGTGCCTTGTCCGACGTTGTGGGTGAGCCATAATGTGCCAGCCCCAACGTCAAACCGGATTTCACAATGGGGTGATCCAAAGGTATCGATGTAGACCGCAGGCGGGTGCTGCGTGGCTGGATCGTTGAAGCCATGTTAGTCCTCATCAGGTCAAGCACTTCTTCAAATGTGTACAGTTCATTTATCCGGGCATCCACCACGAAACGGCACTGGGCCGGGACCACGTTATGAGCTTTGTTATCGGTTTCGATTACCGTGACTGTCATTTTTGAAGGCCCGAGCAGGGATGATATTTTTTCAAACCTGTATTCGTTTATCCAGTTGATATCCTTCAATGCGATGTTGATCGCATTTGTTCCTTCATTTCGCGCAGCATGCCCGGCCACTCCCTCGCTGATGCAATCAACCACCATGAGGCCACGTTCGGCTACGGCCATTTCCATCTTTGTAGGTTCACCAACCAGCGCAAAATCGATCGGTGGTAATGCAGGAATCAATAGCTCGATCCCGTCCTTACCACTTATTTCTTCTTCCGCCGACGCACCAAAGATGATATTGTATTGCAGATCTTCCCGGTTGTAAAAATGCAGAAAGACGGCCAGCAATGATACGAGGCAACCGCCGGCATCATTACTGCCCAATCCATAAAGCCTACCATCTTTGATGGCCGGATCATGGGGATCGATGGTATAGTTCCTGTTCGGCTTCACTGTATCGTGATGAGAGTTGAGCAGAATGGTCTTTTTTGCCGGATCAAAATATTTGTTGAGGGCAAACACGTTGTTGCCAATCCGTTTTGGCGATGCGCCTGTCTTTTCGCTGATAAATGCTGCAAGGGCATCAGCCGTTTTGTCCTCTTCACGACTGAAGGAAGGGATGCGGATGAGTGATCGAAGCAATTCAACCGCATCATAAGCCAGTATGCTGGTGGATGTACTCATTGTTTCAGTGTAGTGCCTGATTTTCCCTGGACCAGTGCTTGCAGATTTTCAGCCTTGCCGATGATCACTTCGCTCACACCGCGTTGCAGTGCTGCAAACGCATTGTCAAGTTTTGGAATCATGCCTGCAAATATTTTTTCCTGCGCTTTAAGTTCCCTGTAGTAAGCCGGGTCTATCGATGGGATCAGCGTGTTATCATCTTCTGCATCCAGCAGTACACCCGGTTTTTCAAACGAATAGATAAGGCTGACCGCATAATCAGCCGCAAGGCTGGTGGCCAGTTCCTGGGCAATTGTATCTGCATTGGTATTCAGCAATTGCCCTTGTTGATCGTGCGTAATCGGTGCAAAGACGGGCGTCAGGCTGGATTGCAGCAGGGAAGCAATGAGTCCGGCGTTGACGGCATCTACATCACCTACAAACCCATAATCAACGAGCTGGTGTTTTCGTTTGTGCGCAAGTATCGAATCCCCGTCAGCACCGGTAAGGCCAATGGCATTGCAGTTATTTGCCTGCAGCCGGGCAACGATATTCTTGTTCACATAGCCGGCGTATACCATAGTTACGATCTTCAGTGTCTCCGCATCCGTGATCCTTCTCCCGTCAACGAGTTGTTGTTCCAGGCCAAGACGGGCTGCCATGCGTGTGGCGAGCTTTCCTCCTCCATGCACGAGTATTTTTTTTCCTTCGAGGTCGGCAAAGGCCCGCAGGAACCTGTTCAGCACCTGCTCATCATCGATGATGTTGCCGCCGATTTTGATGATCAGTAATTTCTCCATCAATGTGCTCTTAATATTTCCGACAGAACGGCCTGTGCAGCCCAGACACGGTTCGATGCTTCCAAAGTTACAATGCTGTTCTTCCCATCGAGCACCTCATCACTCAGTTCCACGTTACGTCTCACCGGCAGGCAATGCATTACTTTTGCGCTGTTGGTTTGTTCCAGCTTCTTGTTCGTGAGCATCCATTTCGGATCGCTCTCGTATATCTTTCCGTAGTCGTTGTAGGTGCTCCAGTTTTTTACGTACACATAATCCGCATCGCGCAGGGCCTCGTCCTGGTTATGTGTGATCGTGGCGCCTTTGGTAAATGAATCATTCAACTCATAATCTTCCGGGTGTGTGATCACGAATTCTGCTTCGCCCCAGGCTGTCACCCATTGCGAGAAGCTGTTGGCTACACATTGCGGCAAAGCCTTGACATGTGGCGCCCAGGTCAATACAATTTTGGGTTTTCGTTTCTCCTTGAATGTTTCGGTGATAGTGATGATATCCGTCAGTGACTGCAAAGGGTGAAGCGTTGAACTTTCAAGGCTCACCACTGGTATGCCGGCGTATTTGATAAATTGGTTAATATAAAGCTCACTGTAATCATCTTCCCGGTTCTTGAGGGAGGGAAACGTACGAATGGCAAGTATGTCGAAGTATTTTCCAAACACGGGTGCGGCATCTTTAACATGCTCCACGGTATTCCCACTCATGATGGCCTCTTCTTCAAACTCCAGGGCCCAGCCTTCACTTCCTACATTGAACACGACTGCCTCCATGCCGAGCTGCTGTGCTGCTATCTGGGTGCTCAGCCTGGTGCGCATACTGGGGTTAAGAAAAAGACAACCGATTCGTTTATTGGTGCCGAGTGTTTTATCACGAAAGGGATCAGCTTTGTACGATAATCCCAGGTCAACCAGCGCGGGAATATCGGGAACGTCATTTACTGAAATGAAGTGTTTCAAATTGGCGGTTTTGAATGCTTGTAACGGCGTATCTGAATATTGTTATTGAGCAACGGCAAGTTCTGCCTGAATGGCCTCGATGAAATCTTCCGCATCGCGTTTTTTCAGGGCCAGGGAAGGCAGCAGTCTTATTACGTTGGGCTTTGCTTCACCCGTGAATATCTTCTGATTGGTGAGCAGGTTCTTCTTCAGATCCTTCATCTCTTCGGGGACATCGAAACCGATCATCAGCCCACGACCCCGCACACGCGACAGCCCGGGGATAGCTTCCAGTTGATCACGGAGATATTTGCCGATCATTACCGCATTTCCCATTAATTTCTCCGCCTCGATTGTTTCAAGCACAGCGAGCGCCGCAGCGCAGGCAAGCTGATTCCCCCCGAAGGTGGTGCCGAGCTGGAAATGTTTTGGTTTGATGTGCGGCGCAATGATGATACCCGCTACCGGGAAGCCATTGCCCATACCTTTCGCCATGGTGTAGATGTCTGCATTTACACCGGCAAAATCATGGCTGAAAAACTTCCCGCTTCGCCCAAATCCACATTGCACGCTATCGGCAATATAAACGGCGCCGTGTTTATCACAGAGAGCTCTTATCAGTTTCAGGAAAGATTCATCGGCAACATTTATGCCGCCAACACCCTGTATTCCTTCGATGATCACCGAGGATACCTGGTCGCCATTTTCTGCAAAATAATCCTCAAGCGCCTGGCTGTCGTTGAAAGGAAGAAACACCACATTTTCAGTTTCATTCACAGGAGCCACATAATTTTTATTGTCAGTCACTGCCACGGCCAATGATGTACGCCCATGAAAGGATTTGCTGAAAGCAATGATCTTCTTTCGTCCATTGTGAAACGATGCCAGTTTCAGTGCATTTTCGTTGGCTTCAGCTCCGCTGTTGCACAGGAATAATTGGTAGTCCGGTTTGCCGGATACTTTTCCCAGTTTATCTGCCAACTCCGCCTGCAATGGTATACGGATAGAGTTTGAGTAAAACGCGATCTTTTCCAACTGATCCTCGATGCGTCGTACCCAATGAGGATGTGTGTGTCCGATACTGATCACGGCGTGGCCTCCGTACAGGTCAAGGTATTGCTCTCCCTTGTCGTCCCATACGTAAGAACCTTTTGCTTTTACGATCGTAATGTCATTGAGTGGATAGACGTCGAAAAGATTCATGTTGATGTATTATAAATGTGAAATGAAACGTCGTCAGAACATCGCCGGCTTCAGTTTGAGCCCGCTGCATTCATCGAGGCCGAACATCAGGTTCATATTCTGAACGGCCTGTCCGCTGGCGCCTTTCAACAGGTTATCAAGGGTTGAGTGTATGACTACCTTGCTCCCGGCTTTTTCCAACTGAATCACGGCCTTGTTCGTGTTTGTTACCTGCTTCAGGAAGATTGGTTCCTTGCTGACATGGGTAAAGGGGTGCTCCTGGTAAAATTCTTTATAGAGCACTGTCAGTTCTTCAAGACTCAGATCGCAATGCAGTGTCGAACTGATAAAAATCCCGCGGGTGAAATCTCCGCGCCACGGAACGAAGTTGATCTCGACATCCCCGGCTGGCTGCAATTGTATCAGCGACTGCCCGATCTCTCCCAGGTGTTGATGCGATAGAGTCTTATATGCCTGGATATTATTTGCACGCCAGCTAAAATGCGAGGTGGCGGAGAGGGCCTGGCCGGCGCCGGTGGAACCTGTGATGCCTGTGCTATATACTTCATTCAGCAGCCCTGCCTTTGCAAGGGGCAACAACCCGAGCTGAACTGCTGTGGCAAAACAACCGGGATTGGCCACATTCTTTGCGTTGCGAATAATGTCGCGGTTTAATTCGGGCAGACCGTATATGAATTCCCTGTTACCGGTTACCGCATCTTTCTTCAACCGGAAATCGTTGGCCAGGTCGATAATGCGAATGTGCGACCCGATCTCATTCTCTGTAAGAAATTTTTTCGATTCGCCATGGCCCAGGCAGAGATAAAGCACCTCGATATCATCCTGGAGCTTATCTGTGAATTGCAGATCCGTGTCACCAATAAGATCCTGGTGTATGGCAGAAACGGGCTTGCCGCCATTGCTGCGGCTGTGAATGAAAGCCAGCTCAGTATTAGGATGATTGATAAGAAGGCGGATCAATTCTCCACCCGTATAACCTGCTCCGCCGATGATGCCGGCGCGAATTTTCTTCCGATTGATATGAGGGATGTTGTGCTTAATAATTTACGCGCCGGGATTGTTTGGCTGTTTTACAAGATGGTAGATCATCGTCTGGTTGCCGAAGATCCGGCTGAACCCGCGGACATCGTCGCCGGTGAACCCGCTGTTCATTTCACCATATTTACCAAACGCACTGTTCATCAGATCATATTTGCTTTCCACTCCCGTTATGATAAAGCGATATGGATATAGCTCTGCAAAAACTTCACCGGTTACGTTGCGCTGGCTGTTTTCAAGGTAAGCCTCGATATCGCGCATCACCGGATCAAGAATTTGTCCCTCATGCAGCCAGTTGCCATAGAACTGTGCCAGTTGGTCTTTCCAGTTGAGCTGCCATTTGGTGAGTACATGTTTTTCCAGGGCATGGTGCGCTTTGAGGATGAGCATCGGTGCTGCTGCTTCAAATCCTACGCGGCCTTTGATCCCGATGATGGTATCGCCGATATGCACATCGCGGCCAATACCAAATGGACCGGCAATGGTCTGCAGATACTGGATGGCTTCCGCTGCATGCCGGAATGATTTATCGTTAATGCGTTTGAGTTCGCCTTTTTCAAACCCCAGTGATACGGTCTCGGGTTCAGATTTGGTGACCTGGGTTGGCCAGGCCTCTTCCGGCAACATGCCTTTGGATGAAAGTGTTTCGCGGCCGCCGACACTTGTTCCCCAAAGTCCTTTGTTGATGGAGTAGGCGGCTTTTTCGAAATTCATGTCTACGCCTTTTTCTTTCAGATAGCTGATCTCCTGCTCACGGCTGAGTTGCAGATCGCGGATAGGTGTGATGATTTCGATACCGGGTATCATGATGTGAAAGATCATGTCGAACCGAACCTGGTCATTGCCGGCGCCGGTGCTGCCATGGGCAACGGCATCTGCCTGCAACTCTTCAGCATGGGTAGCAATATGAAGCGCCTGGCTCAGTCGCTCTGCAGATACGCTCAGGGGGTAGGTATTGTTCTTCAGTACATTCCCGTAGATGAGGTATTTGATAATGCTGTCATAATAGCTTTCAACGGCATTGACGGTCTTATGCGTTTTCACGCCAAGATTATAGGCGTGGGCCTCGATGTTTTTCAATTCTTCTGCGGTAAAGCCCCCGGTGTTGACAATGATGCTGTGAACTTCATAGCCCAGGTCTTCGCTGAGATATTTTACACAATACGAGGTATCTAAACCTCCGCTGAATCCCAGAACAACTTTTTTCGACATCCCTGCTGTTGTATTTAAAAATGAAAGAAATAGTGCATCAGTGATTTGGGTCTTGCGCCGCCGCGTTTCTCTTTATCTTTTTTGAGGAAAGGTTTGAGAAGTTTCCATTGTTTAAAGCGGAGCAAGCGTTCGAAGCCTTTTACATTCTCCTGGAAGAATTCCTTGGTTTCCTCGGGCTCATAATGGTCTTTTGGATCAAACAGCATGGCGGTGCACATGCAATTCTTCCTGTCTTTGCTCATGAGGATCTCGTAGTTCACACAGCTTTTGCAGCCCGCCCAGAAAGCTTCATCCTGCGTAAGCTCTGAATAGGTAACGGGTTCGTAGCCGAGATCGGAATTGATTTTCATGACGGCCAGGCCGGTGGTGAGACCGAAGATCTTGGAATCAGGATATTTTTTGCGGGAGAGGTTGAATATCTCCTGTTTGATTGTTTTGGCGACACCGCTCTTGCGAAACGCCGGGGCAACGATAAGGCCGCTGTTGGCCACGTATTCGCCGTGGCTCCATGTCTCGATATAACAAAATCCAACCCAGGTGCCGTCCGCGGTGACAGCGATCACGGCTTTGCCTTCGTCGATTTTCTGTTCAATGTACTCTGGTGAGCGTTTTGCGATGCCGGTACCCCGGGCTTTCGCCGACGCCTCCATTTCATCCGTTATGATGGAGGAGTATTTCTTATCATCCTGGGCGGCTACCCGGATAATGATCTTTTGATTGTCCACTCTTGCTTTTCGATTATAAATGTCGGATGACCAGTCCTGAATGTTTTTTTCTGTTGAAAAAATTCACTGACAGGGACCATGGTAAGGGGTTCGTCCTGTCAGCACACAGGGCGACGTCGGGGGCGACTGAAGGTGAATACATCATACCCAACGGCATAGACCCCACTCGTGATGGGTGCGTGGAAGGCGAACTGCTTGGTATGTGTCAAAATATTGCTCACGTTTACAAACAAAGTGTAAATTGGAGTACAAATGTATAGCATTAATCGGGTAAGCACCACAAATTTTTTGTTATAAAATACTGGTTATGGAACACTTGACAAGTGATGCAAAAAGGCCTGGCCGGGGTGCCCGAAAGTTTTTCCGAACGTTTGTTATTCTCTTGATCCTCGGCCTCGGTATCTTCTTCTATTTCCGGTTTTATTTTCCCTACACCAGTGACGGCGTGAAGTCGGGCTACCTGAATTATGCTGTGAAGAAAGGGCATATTTTCAAAACATACGAAGGCAAACTAATCCAGGAAGGCATCAGAAGCCGCACAGTCGGGTCCGTACAATCAAACGAATTTGAATTTTCTATCAGGGATAAAAAAGTCTTTGAGATCCTCAAGATCAACAGCGGGAAAATCTTTGATCTGCATTACAAGGAATATTATGGTGTGTTGCCCTGGCGGGGTAATACCCGCTATATCGTGGACAGCATCATCTCAATGCGGGAACCGCCACGCTGATCATTGCGCCAGCAGGATAAAGATGGCTGGCCGCTTGTGAATATCGATCTTCTCTTTTTTCCATTGTCCTACCGTTTGAGTCCTGACGGATTCGCCCCCACTGGTGAGATCAACCGCAATACAAAGGCGGGTGCTCTCGTGAAGCGTCTTCAGCATCGTTTCAATAAGTTGGTTATTGCGGTAAGGAGTTTCGATGAAGATCTGCGAGCTCCGATGTTTTCTGCTGTAAGCCTCCAGGTCTTTCAGTTGCCGGGTGCGTTCCTGGTTATCAATAGGCAGATAGCCGACAAACTGGAACTGCTGCCCGTTCATGCCACTGGCCATGAGGGCCAGCAGGATGGAACTTGGCCCGGTGAGCGGTTTCACCGTAGCACCAACCTCATGCGCAGCGCCGGCCAGTACCTGCCCGGGGTCTGCCACGCCAGGGCAGCCCGCTTCGCTGATGATGCCTATGTTTTTATTTTCTCCCAGTCGCTGCCGGAAAACCTGTTTTACGTCCTCTTCCGCCTTGTGGATCGTGTGCCACTCATAATCATCGATCACCATTTCCTTCCACAATGATTTTAAAAAACGCCGCGCAGATCGTTCATTTTCCACAAAAAATACCTGGCAATCACGGACCGCATCCACTACGTAAGGTGGTATGGTGTGCAGCGCCTGCGGATCAAGAAAACTGGGAATGAGATAGACGGTGGGCATCAGTTCTTTTTCACTTTATGTACAGTGAGCGTAGCGGCAATGATGGCATAGGCTGGTGCGAAGAAGACGGCGACATGCATCAGGTAAAAAAGGATACCGTCAGCAATGGCGAGCCCTTTGTGTCGGCCAATAAAGTGCATGCTTTGCTGGGTCGTGTAGCCGGAGCGGGCAAGGCTGTAGTCCAGCATGGAAAAACCGTAGTAATAACATTCCATCAACAGCACGATGAGCGGAGTGATCCAGCCGATCACCGGAATGAGGCAAAGAAAGAGAAGGGCCACCATATAGACCGTTTGCCAGCCACAATTTCGCAGGGCTATAAAAATTCCGCGGCCGGCTTCTTTCCGGATCTCCGCCCAGCCGGGTGCATGATCATCATTCTCCAGGATAGATTCCGTTTTGCGGCTGATATAGGCAAAGACAGGCGAGCCGATGATGAGGCAGATATATTTAAATAAAGAAAAATAAAAAAGCAGGAGCGTCAGCCAAAGGATGATACCGGCAAGCGTGAACAGGAAACCGAGCAGGCTGTTCTGAAATTTCTGGATCCAGTCGCTCAGGTGCAGGATATGCGTAACATACTCGATAACGGCGGTGGCGGATTTACCGAAGAAATACATGGCGGTGATGAACAGCAGCGTATAGATCAATCCCGGAACGATCACCCATTTCCACAACTTGTGCTTGATGATGAAGCGATGGGCTTCACCCCAGGCCTGTATCGTTATGACAATTTCTTTAAGCAAATTTTTCTTTAATATGGTAAATATAGTAAACACTGCGGGTAATAGCTGCCGAATGGAAACAGCAGTAATTTTACCGGATGAAAAAGATACCGGCAGATTTCTATTATGAACAGGATGTACTGGCGGCAACTGAGGCATTGATGGGCAAGTTGATCGTGACCAAATTTGCTGAAGAACTGACCGTGTCGAGGATAGTGGAACTGGAAGCCTATGCCGGTGTGCATGACAAGGCCTCGCATGCTTCGGGTGGCCGGCGAACCAAACGAAATGAGATCATGTATGGACCCGGAGGATACGCCTATGTGTATCTCTGTTATGGCATACATCATTTATTCAATATTGTCACTAACATCGAAGGCATACCCCATGCGATCCTTGTCAGGTCCGCAGAGCCGGTCATCGGCATGGATATCATGCTTGACCGGTCGGGAAAACTGAAAGCAGACAATACAATCACACGAGGGCCGGGAAATTTTTCCAGGGCAATGGGTATAAGGACCTCGCACAATGGGATATCGCTGCAATCGGAGCAGCTCCATGTGGCGGATGATGGATTCAGCTTTCCACCCTCGTTGATTAAGCGGTCGGCAAGGATCGGGGTGGCCTATGCAGCGGAGGACGCACTGCTGCCTTACCGATATTATGTGCAGGGCAATCCCTTCGTAAGTGCACGTCCGAAATGAAAAAAGGCGTGTAGCGGATGCGCGCAGCGTTGTATCTTGATCAAAATAAACTGCTTTGTCAATATCGAAGAACGGCCTGCTGGCAATTCGGTTGCTGTCAGGCATACTGGTAGCCGCGCTTATTTATTGCATAAATCCATTTGATGTCGATGACCATGCGCTGGTGGTGCTGGCGATAGCCGGGCTGATGATTACCTGGTGGGTGGCAGAAGCGTTGCCAATGCCCGTTGTGGCGCTGCTTCCATTGATTACATTTCCATTATTCAAGGTTAGCTCGCTGGAAGAAGCCGCTGCTCCCTATGCCAACCCTGTTATTTTTCTTTTCCTTGGCGGGTTCATGCTGGGGCTGGCTATTGAGAAATGGCACCTGCACCGGCGGATAGCCCTGAATATTATTCGCATCACAGGCACCAGCGGTAACCGCATCGTCCTTGGCTTTATACTCGCCACAGGATTGCTCAGTATGTGGCTGAGTAATACAGCCACGACGATGATGATGTTCCCGATCGCCTTGTCAGTAATTCACGTGATGAAAGAAAACAACCAGGGTGAAGGCAACCTTGCGAACTTTTCCCTTACGATCATGCTGGCCATCGCCTACGCGTCCAACATTGGTGGCATCGCCACCATCATCGGCACGCCACCAAACGTGGCCTATGTTGGTTACATACAAAAGAAATACAACTATGACGTTGATTTCATTAACTGGATGCTGATCTGCACGCCATTGGCAATTCTTCTGCTTGGGTCACTTTACCTTGTCATGGTGAAATGGCTTTATCCAAACCGGATAAAATCGAATGCCGCTACAAAACTCCATATTGATGCCGAGCTGCTAAAGCTTGGCCCGGTGAGTACACAGGAAAAAAGGGTCATGCTGATATTTTCCCTCACTGCTTTCCTTTGGATAACGCGGGGCATCATTAACGGTTTGCAGTCTGCGGTGCGGCTCGATGATACCATGATCGCAGTGTTCTGCGCTGTGTTGCTGTTCATGTGTCCTGCTGGCAAGAATAGCCGCGGAGAAGACGCGATCCTGGCCTGGCCGGATACCAGCAAAATGGCCTGGGGCATACTTTTACTATTTGGTGGTGGCCTTTCACTGGCGGATGCCCTGGAAAATGCCGGACTTATCCAGCAATTGGGAGGCTGGCTGGGCGGCTTTTCAGGAAGCCTTCTTGTGCTCGTATTCATCGTCACCTTTGTTTCGCTGTTCATCAGCGAAGTGATGAGCAATGTGGCACAGGTGATCGTGTTTGCACCGGTTGTATCAGCACTGGCTGATGCGGCGGGGATCAACCCGCTGTTACTGGGCATCCCGATGACCCTCGGCGCCAGTTGTGCGGGCATGCTGCCAATGGGGACACCTCCCAATGCCATTGTATTTTCCAGCGGCATGATACGCCTCCGGCAAATGACGACTGTGGGTTTTGTAATGAACCTGGTGGCGGTAGTGCTGATCACACTGTTTTGTTATTTCCTGTTACCGCTACTGATGAAGATGTAACAAAAAAAATCCCGGCACATGGTACCGGGATTCTTCTATCGACAGGGTAACTGTTTAGAACTTGGGACAGTTCAGCTTTCTCATGTTTGGGTCTGTATATTTTTTGATATAGATCAGTGATATCTCAACGCCACCGCGTGAGTTGGAGGCGGTCTTCAATGCAGATGTGTTGACATCATAGGAAGCGCCCAGGTGCCATTCGCCGAACTCGAGGCCGACATAGGGGATGACTGCATCCTTGAAACGATACCAGGAACCGATATAGAAATTGGTTGGGTTCTCTTCATCATTGTTTACATTCAATGAGAATGCACCACCGAGCATCGTGTTATGGGCTTTGGCCTGCATGCTGTGGTTGGCGGCAACATGCACGGCATTGTACGTACCCACAGGGATGCGTGCACCGGCCTGCAGTGTGGTTCTTGTATTGAGTACGAATTCTTCATTCTGGAAGCTCTCTTTTGGGCGGTTGAGGTGATACATGGAGGCGCCGACATAGAAATTGTTATAACCATTGGTAGAGCCATTGTACATCACACCTGCGTTCAGGTCGAAGTAGTTGAGATTGATTGAATTTCCTGCAAAGCTTTCCTGGGTTACACCGGTAAATCCGAATGGTGTGAGCTGATCCGGAAAGGTGAGCTTGGAAGGGTTTAACCGCTTGTTCATGTAAGTGCCCTGGAAGCCGGCACCGATCTGGTGATAGCCATTTTCATCCAACCCTTTGTGATAGGCCAGCGACAAGGCATAGTAGGTGCTGTTCAGGGCGCCATCACCGGCTTTATCACTATAGGCCATGACTCCGACACCGAACTGATCGTACTCCGGGAGTTTATTTTTCATGATGCCCATGTCGAGCGATGCAGTCATTGTGACGAAGGCATTGCTGATGGTGGGCCATTGGTTGCGATAGTTGGAGGCAAACCTGAACTCCCCGTCGAACTTCCCGGTTAGTGCGGGATTGAGGGTCATGGGCGATGCAAAAAATTGGGAAAAGTTAGGATCCTGCGCATTGGAGGCAACTGCCAGGCCCACACATAGAGTCAGGGTTGCAAAAAGTTTTTTCATTCTCAGCAATTAAGTTTTGTCACGCGTCAGCAGATGTGCTTTCCATTACCGGAGGGGTCTTTATAAAACGGATTACCTGTTCCGAAAATTGCCCGGGTATACGGCCTATACTCTTTTCTGGCTGCGAAACGGGAAAATACAAAAAAAACAAGACCCGTAGAAATCGGAAATCGCTGCGTCGGGCCGGGAGGGCAGCCGCCGCCGGAATGACTGATGGTGAAGGGTTTGCCTTACATCTGGATCTTCACGCCGAAGGCAAGGTCACCCGCGTCGCCCAGGCCCGGAACGATGTAGCCCTTGGCAGTGAGTTCGTCGTCGATGTCGCCGCACCAGACGGTGACCGCGGGTTCTTCCCGCTTGACGTATTCAATACCGACTGTGCAGGCAATAGCAGCCACGATATGTATTTCCTTCGGACGGCCTTCCTCGCGGAGAAAATGGATCGTTTTAACCAGGGACGAACCGGTTGCCAGCATCGGATCTGAAATGATGACCACGCGGTCTTCCAGCTCAGGACAGGAAATATAGTCCAGGCTGATTTCGAAACTGCCGTCCTTATTGTGTTTTCGGTAGGCGGAGATAAAGGCATTGTCTGCCCGGTCAAAATAATTCAACAGCCCCTGGTGCAAGGGCAAGCCGGCGCGCAGGATCGTAGCCAGAACCGGCTGATCCTTTAATTTTTTTCCGTTGGCAATTCCCAGCGGTGTCTGAACATCCGTCTCTTCAAAAGGAAGCACCTTGCTGATCTCATAAGCAGCCACTTCCCCGATGCGCTCCAGGTTACGGCGAAACCGCATGCGGTCGCCCTGGATATCTACATCACGGATCTCGTTGATCCAATTACTTACCAGGCTGTGTTGCTCACTTAAGTTGATGATCATTACAGTATTTTGAAGTTCTGCCCGCGGCGTTCGTGCCGGCGATGACCGATGTTTCGCTAGTTTTGGCAAATCTAACTAAAAACAGTTTCATGGTTTACAGGGCAATCGGATTAATGAGTGGAAGTTCGCTGGATGGGCTTGATATCGCATTTGTTGAGTTTCATGAGAATGGGGGAAAATGGAGTTTTTCCATCCTGGAAGCCGATTGTTATCCCTACACACCCGGGTGGCAGGAGCGGCTCCGTGATGCCACCAGCCTCTCCGCGCGTGATTACCTTTTGCTGCACAGCGCATACGGGCAATACCTCGGAAACGAGGTGAACAGGTTTATCGCTGAGAAGGGACTTCAATACAAAGTGGGACTGGTGGGATCTCATGGACATACCACGTTTCATCTGCCCGGCCAGCGAATGACAGCCCAACTCGGGGACGGCGCGGCCCTCGCTGCGGTGACACAATTGCCGGTAGTCAGCGACCTCCGCTCCATGGACGTGGCAGCCGGTGGGCAGGGTGCCCCCATCGTACCGGTTGGTGAAAAATTGCTGTTCGGCGATTATGATTTCTACCTGAACATCGGGGGAATCGCGAATGTATCCATGAACAATGAAGCATTCCTTGCCTTCGATGTTTGCGCAGCTAACCGTGTGCTGAACATGCTGGCGGCAGATGCGGGAAAGGCATACGATGCAAACGGCGAAATGGCCGCGGCAGGAAAAATGGATGATCGCCTATTCATGGCACTTAACCAGCTTGATTATTACTCATTGCCTTCTCCCAAATCACTGGCTAATAATTTCGGCACCGATCTGGTCTATCCTCTTATAAAGAACTCCGGGGCCAGCATTCCGGATGCATTGCATACCTATTGCCATCACATCGCGCAGCAGGTCCGCAACTCGATTGAGGCGATAAAGAAACCCGGACCGGGTCGGTTGCTGGTAACAGGTGGCGGTGCGAAGAATGGATTCCTGGTGGGACTATTGTCAGAAAAATTAGCGGCTATTGATATCGAAACGGTCATTCCGGAAAGCAACATCATTGACTACAAGGAAGCCGTGGTAATGGCGCTGATCGCGGTGCTGCGGTGGAGAGAAGAGGTGAATGTATTCTCCTCTGTCACCGGCGCGGCAAGGGATACTGTTGGTGGAGCGATGTGGTTGGGATAAATTCTTTGCGACTTTGCTTACTTGGCGACTTTGCGAGAAATTTTCACGCAAAGGCACAAAGAAAACAGCCAAGAACGCAAATTTTACAACCCTAATACTACTTTCAGTTTTGCATAGCCACCCCGGCTGACCGGCACTTTGGTACCCGAGCGGAGAATGGCCACATGACTGTCCTTTTCATAAGGATCGATGCGCGTGATCTCCTGTATGTTGATGATATAAGACCGATGGGCGCGCACGAACAACTGCTGATCGAGCACCTGCTCGAAATGGTTCATCGTTTTATTCTTCAAAAAATAGCCCTCACTTGTATGGATCTTCACATAATCATCGGCAGCCTCCAGGTAGCGGATGTCATGTACAGGGATGATCTTGATCTTGCTGCCATTTTTCACCACGATGCGGTTGCTTTGTGAAGGCGACTGGGCCGCAGTCTCCAGGAGATCGCCTGTTCTGTCAACACGTGTATTTTTCTTTTCACCCCATTTGGTGATGGCTTTATCGAACCGTTCCTGGTTGAAGGGTTTCAGGAGATAATCGATCGCATGTGCTTCGAAGGCCTTGATGGCAAATTCATCGAACGCCGTGGTGAATATCACAGACGGAGGTTGTTCGATCAGCTCCAGCATTTCGAAGCCATTGATCTTAGGCATTTGTATATCCAGGAAAATGAGATCAGGTTGAAATTGCTGTATTGCTTTTACACCTTCGAATCCATTGCCACATTCTGCCATGAGTTCCAGCTCCGGGTGTTGCGCCAGGTATTCTTTCACAATGCTGCGTGCTAATGGTTCGTCGTCTATGATGATCACTTTTGCCATAAAAATGCTATGCTGTTTTTGACGTTTCCACCTGTGGTATGCGCACGGTGGTGGTAAAAATATCCTCTTTGCTTTCAGTATTTAAAAGGTCTGCCCGGCCGAATAACAGGTAGAGCCGGCGATGAACGGATTTCAAACCGAATCCTGTACCCTGCTTGGGTGATGCGGTCTCGGGATCAAATGGATTTGACACGGCCACTATCAGGTCATTGCTGTCGCGTTTGCTGCTGATCCGGATAACGGTCTCGCCTACTGTATCATACAGTCCGAATTTGATAGCGTTCTCAACGATCGGCTGCAGGAGCAGTGCTGGCAGCCGGAGATCCATGGCGTCTTCATCATTGTCAAGTGATGTGGTGAGGCGGTTGCCGAACCGCACTTTTTCTATCTCGAGATAAAGAGCCAGGTATTGCAGCTCTTCTCTCAGCGTTACCCATTGCGTTTCCTCCTTTTTGATCGTGCCACGTAAAAAGTCGGAAAGTTGCTGCACCATTTTCCTGGCTTCTTCCGGCCTCAGGCCAATAAGGGCATTAATGGAATTAAGTGCATTGAAAAGAAAATGGGGCTGAAGTTGCTGACGTAGTTTGAAAAGTTCAGCTTCCCGGGCCAGCCGCTCGGCATCCGTTTTTCTTTCTTCGTTGGTTTTCTGATCCTGCCAGTTGAACCAGACGATTGTGATCATCGTCACAATACCGAGCACCAGGAATCCGATGCTGGCGCGGATAAACAATGATTTTTTGAGAAACCATTCGTACTCATCATATCCGTCGAGCGATAAACGCAGGATCCATTTAGCGATCACTATCCAGAGGAGGGTGAAGATGGCGCACATCATGATCACATTCAGGTACTGGCTGCCTGTGGGAACATAGTAACGGATCGTGTTCATCACGATGAGGCAGGTGCCCAGCAGCAGGATGTTGCTGATGAGGCTGTCAGCGATCGCTGCATTCAGCGGCAGATCGAACCAGTACAGCAACATGGCGTGGTCTGCGATCAGCACCAGCCAGGCTATGCTGAAGATGAAGAGAAACCGTTTTACCGAAAATGGAGATGCGGGCATCAGGTGAGTTGAAGGAGTTCAGCGTGATGAGAGCAAAGTATGTTTTCGGCTTTCTGGTTAACGGTGTAAATGTAGGCGTCTCCATTCTCGCGTTCTTCGATCCGTGAATAGAGTTCGGCCCCATCGATCAGTTCGCTGAGCTTATAGAGCTCACTGATATTGATAAACTGCCAGCGGACCGGTTGCGAGCGTTGATTGATGAAGGTTTCTTCTTCCTGTTTTCCCATTTCCTTTGCGCGTGTAAAAGCTTCTTCCAGGCTTTCCGCGCGCACTAAACGGAGTTGTTCATCAAATTGCGGGGTATGGCCTCCCTCTCCGCAGACGATGCGGAAGACCATTTTTGCAAGATACCAATTCATAGAAACTAGTTTGCTTGGTTTAGGTTGCACTGCGGTGGGCAGTGTGTTGGTAGTCGTTTGTCAGTAGCTTTTGATCTCGATGCCGCCGAACAGTACTGTACCCTTGATCACCAGGGCTTTTGTAGGTCCTTCTGTTATCGGCAGGAAATTTTTTCGTTTATCGCTGATGCCTCCGAAGATGCTGACGGCTTCTGATTTCACGATCCAGTGTGAAGGCACCACGAGGGTAGCTCCTCCAAATATTGCCGTTAGTTCCAGCACTGCCGTACCATTGATGTCGGCCTGGGTGAGGTCTATCTCAGAGCCGCCAAAAATATTCACGATCTCACCACCTTTGAATGCTTTCGAAAGAATCACTTTTTTTGTGCCGCCGAAGATGGCCGTTGCGTCTACTACATCATCATCACTGAAGTTGATATCGCTGAAAGGTGCAGCGGTGGCGGGGCGGGGAGGAAGCTCTTGGCCGCCTGTTCGCTTATGAGAACCTGTGCATGCCCAGCCGGACTTGCGAGGACGGAGTATAAAAAGTACCCCCAGCACGATCAGTATCACCGGCCAGATATGTCGGCGGAGGTCACCCTGTATAATATAGTCATTGGCAAGGAACGCTGCACCGATGATGATGGGTACAAACCAGCCACCTTCACGGAAGCCCTTCCGGATCCCGATAAACAGGCCGATGGCGATGAGGAGCATCTGCCAGCTAAACAACCACCGCGGGACAGGCACACCAAAGCTTTTCGCGAGCGCTATACCACCAATGACCAGGAAGAATAGCCCCGTCCATACATGGCTCTGGCCGCTGTTTTGTTCCATCCTGTTATCCCATCTTGCCCTGCTTTCCTCGTTGAAGCCCCTGTTATCGTTCATGTCAATGTTATTTCCGGTAAAACTATACCCTGCCCTTCCGATCTCCAAACGGGAATGGGCAATTATCCACCCCGTCTCGGTGAATGGAGGAAAAGAGGGGGTGAACTGGATACTGGATGGCTGGATACTGGATGGCTGGATACTGGATGGCTGGATGCTGGATGGTTGGATACGGAATGGATGGCGGATTATTTTGCGCGCTTTGCTGACTTTTCTCTCTTTGCGTGAAAGCCATCCGTAACTTCCCAAAAATTTTTCCCGCATGCGCCTGATTATTGCCGCTTTATTGCTCGCCTTTGCTGCCAGTGTTTCTGCCCAGGAAAAAGATAAGAAATGGGATGTGTCCAATCCCGGCGGGCCCTACAAGGATGTGAGCTTCCAGGTATCGGAAGGTACCTGGATGAACCTCGATCTTTCCCCTGACGGCAGCGAGATCATTTTCGACCTGCTGGGAGATATCTACTCCATGCCCGCTACCGGCGGCACTGCCAGGCTACTCCGCGGCGGCTATGCATTCGAAGTGCAGCCACGATTCAGCCCCGACGGCAAAAAGATACTATTCACCTCCGATGCAGGTGGCGGCGATAACTGCTGGATCATGAACCGCGATGGATCCGGCGCAAAGCAGATCACCAAAGAAAGCTTCCGCCTGTTAAACAATGGAGTCTGGACACCCGATGGGCAATACATCATTGCCCGTAAACATTTCACCTCCACCCGTTCACTCGGCGCCGGTGAAATGTGGATGTACCACATCAGTGGTGGCAACGGACTTCAGCTTACAACACGCAAAAATGACCAGCAGGATGTAAACGAACCTGTTGTATCTCCTGACGGACGCTATGTCTATTTCAGTGAAGACATGTACCCCGGCGGTTTCTTTCAATACAACAAAGATCCCAACAACCAGATCTTCGTGATCCGCCGGCTGGATCGGGAGACGGGCACCATTGACAATGTTACCGGCGGACCCGGTGGGGCAGTCCGTCCGCAACTTTCACACGATGGTAAACATCTCTCCTTCATCCGCCGCGTTCGTACAAAAACAGTATTGTATCTCCGCAACCTGGAAACCGGGGAGGAGTGGCCCGTGTATGATCGCCTGTCAAAGGATCAGCAGGAAGCCTGGTCAGTGTTTGGACTTTACACCGGGTATGCCTGGACACCGGATGATAAAGCCATTATCATCTGGAGCGAAGGAAAGATCATCCGGATCGATGTGAACGCCGTGAACACCGCTACTGAGCTGGCATTTACAGCCAATGTGAAACAGCGGATCTATGATGCGGTGCGCTTTCAACGGGATGTAAGTTCCGAAACCTTCACCACCAAAGTGATCCGCCAGGCAACCACGTCACCGGATGGGAAATGGACCGTTTTCCATGCGCTTGGTTATTTATGGAAAAAAAATCTGCCGGATGGTAAACCTGTTCGCATCACTAATGGAACTGATTTCGAGTTTGAACCATCCTTTTCACCGGATGGGAAAAACATAATTTATACAACATGGAATGACACGGCTTCCGGGGCAATCTATCGCGTAAATTTTAACGGGGCGGCAAAACCAGTTAAGATCAGCCGGCAAAAAGGCATCTATCGTCAGCCTTCTCATTCACCCGATGGCAAATGGATCGTATATCGGAAAGAGGGTGGTAGTGATATGCTCGGTGAAGCCTATACATCCAGGCCCGGCATCTACATCAGCGCGGCTGATGGCACAAATGAAAAATTTGTAAAGGACAGGGGCGATGCACCCCGTTTCAATCAGACCGGTGAGCGTATCTATTACCAGTTGGGTGGTGGCATGAACAGAACTTATGCCAGCTCCGACAGGACCGGCAAAGATGAGAAGATACACCTGAAAAGCACCTACGGGAGCCAGTTCACCGTGTCGCCTGACGAGAACTGGATCGCGTTTGTAGATCTCTTCGAGGTGTATGTGGCTGCGTTTCCAAAGACCGGCAAAACAATTGACATCGGAAGCGGCACGAAGGATTTCCCGGTGAAGATCGTATCAAAAGACGCTGGTATCAACCTGCACTGGCGCGGAGATAACAAGACATTGCACTATACGCTGGGTGATCAGTATTACAGCATCAACATTGAAGACCGGTTTGAGTTCATTGCCAATAAACCCGATTCCGCTTTCAAGGTTCCGGAAAAAGGCATCACGATCGGACTGGAGATAGATGAGGACCGGCCGGATGGTGTGATTGCGTTCACCAATGCAAGGATCATCACCATGAAAGGAGATGAGGTGATCGAGAATGGAACAGTACTGGTAAAAGATAACCGGATTCAGTCGATAGGAACAACCTCTTCCGTTACTGTCCCCGCTGGTGCCCTGGTGGTAGACTGCAATGGTAAAACGATCCTCCCCGGGTTCATCGATGCGCATGCACATGGCGGCCATTTTCGTACGGGTATCACTCCGCAAAA
This sequence comes from Bacteroidota bacterium, assembly GCA_023430465.1. GTDB lineage: Bacteria > Bacteroidota > Bacteroidia > Chitinophagales > Chitinophagaceae > JAEZAM01. The sequence continues at coordinate 74,208 of JAEZAM010000036.1, forward strand.
GCACTGGCCATATTATACCAACCTGGCCTATGGCGTAACAACCATGCATGACCCCTCTGCCAACAGTGAAATGGTATTTGGTCAAAGTGAACTGGTTCGTGCAGGTAAAATGACCGGTCCAAGGGTATTCTCTACCGGTACGGTGCTGTATGGTGCCGACGGGGATTTCAAGGCTGTAATCAATTCACTTGAGGACGCCAGAACGGCTTTACGCAGGACGAAGGCCTTTGGCGCATTTTCAGTGAAAAGTTATAACCAGCCCCGCCGCGAACAACGACAAATGATCATCGAAGCCGCCCGGGAACTGAAGATGGAAGTAGTGCCGGAGGGCGGATCATTTTTTTATCATAACATGACGATGATCATGGACGGTCATACCACGATCGAGCACAACGTACCCGTCGCGCCGCTTTACAAAGACGTGCAGGAGTTATGGAAAAATTCAGGCACGGCATATACGCCCACACTGATCGTCAATTACGCTGGCATGTCTGGTGAATATTACTGGTACCAGCATACCAACGTCTGGGAGAAAGAAAGATTGCTTCGGTTCACGCCAAGGTCGGTGATCGATACAAGATCAAGGCACCGCACGATGTTGCCGGAAGAAGAATATGTGAATGGTCATATTATGGTGTCCCGCTCTGCCAAAGTGCTGAATGACCAGGGGGTGAAGGTGAACATGGGTGCACATGGCCAGATCCAGGGAATAGGGGTTCATTGGGAAATATGGATGATGCAGCAGGGTGGCATGAGCAACCTGCAGGCATTGCGCACTGCCACGGCCAATCCCGCCTGGAGCCTGGGCCTCGACAAAGACCTGGGAACACTTGAAGCGGGCAAACTCGCCGACCTGATCGTGCTGGATAAAAATCCGCTGGAGGATATCCGCAACACGGAGTCAGTGCGATACACGATGGTGAATGGCCGGCTGTATGATTCAGAAACGATGAATGAAGTAGGTACACGTCCACAAACGCGACCAAAATTTCATTGGGAAACCGGCAGGAATGCAGGTGCGTTTCCGTGGCATGAGGAGACACAGGGTGCGGGTTGTGTTTGTGGGAAACATTAAAAACTCACAACTCAAAAGTCAAAACTTAAAACTTAAATGGCTATCAATTTGAAACCGTATTGGTAGGGCTTGTGCTGATTGATTAGGTAGTCCAATGGTCCCGGATTATTCCGATCAGGCTGAGCTTTTCGCCATTTGAGCGGAACACCAGCCGGATCGATTTCCAATCCATGCCCTCAAATTTTTTTTCGAAGCCAGGAAAGTGAAACTCAATAAAAGCAGCGCCGCGATAGAACTCTTTCAGGTTGTTAAGTGTAGTGCCGACCCCGATAGATTTATTTACGCCAACTTTTGGTGCGGATAAAAAATCGACTGGATAAATGTATTTTTTGACATAATCTGCCAGTGTCATTTGAATCCTGACACCGGTTTGCTCATCGGCGCCCCAATTGATCATGCTGTTTGTAAAATTGCTATTCATTAGCTGTTGTGGTGTCAGTACGCGATCGAGTGAGTCGATGTGAGCATCCGCGCTGATACGTATTCCGTGCTCAGGGTCAGCGAAATCGGCTAAACCCCGGAAATCTTCATTCTTTAGCGCTTTCAGTACTTTTTTAGAAAGCACCAATATGAGTGAGTCGCGTTCAAAGAAGAAGGTTGAATCAACACCTGCTTCAGGCCTGACAGGTAGTGAAATGCGTGAGTCCTTAAGGGTATCTGCGGCTCCGGCTGGGCCTTGCTCGTCATTATTGCAGGAAGCTAAAGCGGTCAGCAGTGCAATGGGAAGGAGAATTGTTTTTGTGGAGTTCATTTCCTGATCGTGTTTGTTTGTTGAATTTCAGGCTTCAGATCCTGGCTTCATCCAGCGCCCAGCCCCCAGTCCCCAGCCTCCGATTTCAGGGCCCTTCGATACGCGGTTCGCTGCGCTCACCGCTACTCAGGGACCGGGGCGTACCTATTCAATTAAAAATTAAAAATGAAAAACATTGCTGTCCGGTTAAAATTAGGGTTTTCTTTTTTGCGCCGGTTGTTGCTGGGTTTTAGCTAACAAAAAGCCCACCTGGCGTTCTCCAAGCCCTTATGTGGCAAAA